>SXSX01000158.1 GCA_005793295.1 Burkholderiales bacterium
AAGGCCCGGCAGCTCGGTCTATCAAGCTGGATTTGCAGCCTTTTACCTTGGTCGGGGCGACAACGCGAGCGGGAATGCTGACCAATCCTTTGCGGGACCGCTTTGGGATTGTGGCGCGCTTAGAGTTTTATTCATCTGACGAGCTTTTGCGCATCGTGACGCGAAGCGCGGGTTTGCTGAAAGTGCCAACCGATCCGGATGGTGGTTTTGAAATCGCACGTCGCTCGCGCGGCACCCCGCGCATTGCCAACCGGTTGCTGCGCCGTGTGCGTGATTTTGCGGAAGTCAAAGGTGCAGGAAAAATTACGCTCGATATTGCCAACCGCGCGTTGGCGATGCTTGATGTGGATCCGCAGGGGTTCGATCTGATGGACCGCAAGCTGCTTGAAGCGGTGATTCACCGTTTTGATGGCGGTCCTGTGGGTTTGGACAATATCGCAGCCAGTATTGGCGAAGAGCGCGAAACCATCGAGGACGTGATTGAGCCCTACTTAATTCAACAAGGCTATTTGCAACGCACCCCGCGCGGTCGCATTGCAACGCTGGCTGCTTACCGCCATTTAGGCGTTGTGCCACCGAGCTCGTTGCATCCGGATTTACTGAACTAAGGCCAAAGCAGCGGCTGCTGCGAGATGTAGTAGCGCCGCATGCCAGCCGCGAAATTGCCCTTGGGTGTAACACCCTAAAACCCAAAGGCTAAAGCATAAACCAACACAGTAAATCGCGGCAGATGTCAGTGAAAGTGAATCTGCCACCCACAAAAATGCGGAACCCGCAAACATAATCAGCGCATATTGGAAACTGGCAAAAAGATGCTGAGCGGTTGATCGTGGTGGCTGGAAAGTGCGCACTTCAGACATGCGAAATTCTGATTTTCCCAAAGCGGACGCTGAGGCAGGAAGCCAGCCTGGCGGTTTAAACCAAACCTTGAGTTTGTCTTGCCAAGTTGGTAGTTGAAGGCTGGATTGCGCTAAACGAACGTAGCCTTGGGTATTGGCCCATAGCGGGTCCCAACTGTTCAACGGGTCACGGGTTCCATAAACGCAAGCATCTTGCTCCGGCGTAAACGTGCCAAATAACTGGTCCCACACCACCAAAATACCGCCGTAGTTGCGATCAAGGTACCCTTCGTTGATTGCGTGGTGTACGCGGTGGTTGCTGGGCGAACAAAACACGCGGTCAAACCAGCCCAGTTTTTTTACATGCTCGGTGTGTACCCAAAATTGGTAGAGCAAGTCAACCAAAGCGACGATGCCGAACACCAAAGGTGGAATACCTAAAACCGCCATGGGGAGATAAAAAATCCAACCAAAAAAAGCGCCTGTCGAAGTTTGGCGCAGTGCGGTGGTGAGGTTGTAGTACTGGCTTTGGTGGTGGACAGAGTGTGCTGCCCAAAGCAGTGAAATACGGTGGCCACCGCGGTGCAGCCAGTAATAACAAAAATCATAAATGACTAATGCGAGAAGCCAGCCCAAGGGATGTTTCCATAGCTCGGCGTCAGGAAAAAGAGCGATGGAATCAAACACTGCGGCGTAAAGGAGCAAGCCGATGAATTTACTCAATACACCCGTTAGCTGGCTCATGAGTCCCAGGCTCAAGCTGTTTAAGGAATCACTAAGTCCAAAACTCGATACCGACCCTCGTAAGCGCGCTTGGCGCTGGTCCCACCAAAACTCCAAAGCGATGAGAAGTAAAAAAACAGGAAATGCAAAAACAATGATTTTGGACATAGGATTTAAGCAATTGAACTAAGAATTAAGCCGTGAATTCGTCCCGCGTTTCGGTCTCAAGGTGACTCGCATCTGCCCAGCCCACCAAGGTTAAAGATTCAGGCGTCCAAAGCAGGCGGTTGATAGTGCAGTTGCCTAAATCCCAGGTGCGCGGCGCATCGACGGCTTGTTGCGTAGCCAGCCGATACAACATGTCTAATACCCCGCCGTGGGCGACCAACACAATATGTTGACTGCTGTGTTGGGCTGCGATGTCGGATAACGCCAGGGCAACACGATCGCGCGTTTGCAGCGGGGTTTCGCCCCCAGGCGGGGCCCAATGGGGGTCGCGTTGCCGCCAGCGCTTGGACTCCTCGGGCCACTTTGTTTCTATCTCTGCGTAGGTTTGTCCTTCAAAGCTACCAAAAGCGCGCTCGCGCAGGCCCGCGTGAAGTTCAATCGATTTGGGGTCGATGCCCGCGTGTGCGGCGATGGCTTTGGCGGTGCTGTGGGCGCGTTGAAGATCGCTGGTGTAAATGTGGTCAATGCCGCTTTCTGCGAGAGCAATGCCAACCCGTTGCGCCTGCCACTGGCCGTGGTCATTAAGCGCGATATCGAGCTGCCCCTGAATGCGCGTGTCCACGTTCCAAGCCGTTTCGCCGTGGCGAACCGCAGTAATCCGAACGGAGGGGGAGCGTGCGTGGGTCATGGGATTGGTGCAGCAGTGGGTGAAACTTCTATCAAAACGGTGTGAGGCTGGGGCTGTGCGCTGGGGTAGTCGCTCAAGGCGGCGCGAATCACCGCAGGGAGCAATTGCTGGGAATCGGACCACGGGCCGACGTGTTGGGCGGTACTTTCAAAAACGGTCTGGCTTGAAGCGACGTCACGCAATAAAACTGAAATGCGGTAGCGGTGCCATGGTGGCTCTAGCATCAGTCCCGCCATTGGAAACCGAATCAAACCATCACGTTCAATGAACCGCTGGTTTCTCCAAGTCCGACTATAAGAGGGGTTTTCTATGGTCTCCAACGCGGCGGTTATTTGCAAAGCATATTGGGCATTGGCTCCGTCTTTGCGCAAGCCAACGCGCTCTAGCAATGGCTGCGCGATGTTTTCGAGTTGCTCTTGTGCCTGGGCTTGAAGGTTCTGCGAAGGTAAGCGTTCGAACCGGAAGCTGGCAGGGTTGGCTGTGACGGTAGAACTCGCAAAACTGCGAACTTCACTGTCAATGATTCGCGTAGTAGCGCAGCCCGTTAACACCATGAGCGAGGTCATGCCGATTGCGCTCCAAAGAAGTGTTTTGACGCGCAAACCAGATCGCATCATGAGATTACAGGCTTACCAGTTGGAGACCTGGAAGAGAAGCGGGTGAAAACTCTTCTGCATCAAAGGCTTTGTCGCCTTCTGCATCGGGAACTCCGGTGGTTTTGATGTTCTTAAAGTCGTACTGCTTAGTGTCCATCAAATGCGAGGGCACTACATTTTGAAGCGCGGTAAACATGCTTTCAATACGACCGGGGTAAAGTTTTTCCCAATCGCGCAGCATGTTGCCAATTTGCTTACGTTGCAAGTTCTCTTGGCTACCGCACAGCGTACAGGGGATGATAGGGAATTCGCGGTGAGCTGCCCAACGCGTCAAGTCTTTTTCAGCCACGTTCGCTAAAGGGCGAATTACGATGTGACCGCCGTCGTCACTGACTAATTTTGGGGGCATGCCTTTGAGTTTGCCGCCAAAAAACATATTGAGAAAAAACGTCTGCAACATGTCGTCGCGGTGGTGGCCTAGCGCGATTTTAGTAATTTTGAGTTCATCTGCCACACGGTACAAGATACCTCGGCGCAACCGACTGCATAAGCTGCACATGGTCTTGCCTTCCGGGATGACCTTTTTAACAATGCTGTAGGTGTCCTGCGTTTCGATGTGAAAGGGAACGCCGAGTTGCTTTAAGTAAGCGGGCAAAATGTGGTCAGGAAAACCGGGTTGTTTTTGATCCAAGTTAACGGCGATCAACTCGAATTGAATCGGAGCGCGTTGCTGCATTTTGAGCAAAATATCTAACATGCCGTAGCTGTCTTTACCGCCAGAGACGCAAACCATCACGCGGTCACCATCTTCAATCATGTTGAAGTCCATGATGGCTTGACCGACTTGGCGACACAGCCGCTTTTCTAGCTTGTGCGTTTCGCGTTCTATCTTTAACGCGGCGGGGTCTTTGGCCACGACAGCGTTTTCTTCTTCAATCCATGTTGCGTTCATACGGTTTCCTCAGGCTTACCACTGACCGGTTTCAACCCGGATGGCGACTTCGCAATCGTCAAAGATTTTGAGCTTGGCGATTTTGACGCGCACCCCTAAAACGCCTGGTAACTGCAGCAGCCGATGTGCCAATTTACCGATCAAACTCTCGAGCAAATTCACATGCTCTGCGGTGCACTCTGCAATGATGATTTGGCGTACTTTGCGATAGTCCAGAACGTGGTTGATATCGTCATCGCTGGGCAGCAAGGGCTGAATGCCCAAGTGCAACTCTGCGTCCACCTGAATGGGTTGGGGCGCTGCAAGTTCAGATTCCAAAATACCCAAATTAGCCTCAAAGCGCAAGCCGTTGAGCGTCAAAATTTGAGAGCCGGTGGTGGGAGACATGTTGACGCCTTACATCAAAGAAAAGTCGCGCTCAAAGCGCATGAGGTGTTGACCGCCGTCAACCAGCAAAGTGGTTCCGGTAATCGATTGGTTCTCCAGCGCAAAACGGACCGTAGCGGCCACATCTTTGGGCGTAGAGGAGCGCCCCAAGGGGGAAAGCTTGTGCAGCGCTGCAAATTTATCTTGGGTGAGCAAGTGGCTGGTGAGTGTCAGACCGGGGGCCACGCCTACGACCCGAACCAACGGGCTTAACGCCAAAGCAAGCATAGTGGTTGCCGCTTCCAAAGCGGCTTTGGACAAGGTGTAGCTGAAAAAGTCAGGGTTTTGGTTCCAGAGTTTTTGGTCTAGCATATTGACCACCGCGCCACTGTGAACCTCTGAAGGGTCTAAATCTTTATCGGGCGCTGCGCGGTTACGCGTATCCAGGTGGGCATGCAAGGCTTGCGCCAAAATAATGGCAGCACCCGTGTTGGTGCGCATGTGGGTGTCCATCGCCTCAAACCCGAAGCTGGCAGGGTTGTCATGTTCAAAGGTGGAGGCGCTGTTGACTACTGCGTCAACCGTTCCTAGTTGTTCGATCACCCGGGGTAGCAATTTTCTAACGTCCGATTCATCACTCAAGTCGGCCTGAAAGAGCGCCGCACCAGGTGTCAGCGCGGCACAATCGGATACCGTTTTTTCAGCGTCAAGGGCGGAGCCCTTGAAATGCACCGCCACCCGCCAACCCCCTGCCGCCAAAGCCAATGCAATTTCCCGACCCAAGCGCTTAGCACCGCCAGTAACCAAAACGGTAGGGGCAGCGTGGGCTGGATGAGACGAAGATAGGGCGGACATTGGAGGACAATCGGTCAGGCTAAAACAATCTAATGGGACGCAGAGTGATGTGGCTAAAAATAAAGTGATATGTAATGACAGCGCCCTCTAGTTTAACGACCCCCATGACCTTGCACCTTGCCAAGGTCATAGCACAATCGCAGGGCTGGATTAGCTTTGATATGTTTATGGCCGAGGCACTCTATGCGCCTGGTTTAGGCTATTACGCCAACGAACTACCAAAGTTTGGCGCTATGCCGACGACCCCCGACGGTACGTCAGTGAAGAGTGACTTTGTGACGGCGCCAGAGATGACGCCATTGTTTGCTTACGCATTCGCGCGCCAAATTGCCCAGGCCTTAGAGCACACCCAGAACCATGAAATATGGGAGTTTGGAGCCGGAACTGGAGCCCTTGCTCAGCAGTTGCTTACTGCGCTGGCCGCCATGGGCGTCAAGATAAAGCGTTACACCATAGTTGATATTTCAAGCACGCTGAAAGAGCGTCAGCGCACGCGCTTGATTGATCATTTAAATGTCGTTCAGTGGGCGGATGTTTTGCCTGATGACATGAATGGGGTTGTCATCGGCAACGAGGTGTTAGACGCCATGCCGGTTCAGTTGTTATCGCGTGTGGGCGGGGTATGGCATGAGCGCGGTGTTGTGTTGGATAACTCCAACCCCCATGCTGAAAGTCCCGCATTTGTTTGGCAAGATCGACCCAGCGAATTGCGCCCGCCGTTTGAAGTGACGGGTGAGCATGACTACGTTACTGAAATTCACCCTCAAGCCCAAGGCTTTGTTCAAACCTTGGCCGACCGTTTACAAACGGGCGCAGTGTTTTTATTGGACTATGGTTTTCCAGAGTCGGAGTATTACCACCCGCAGCGCCACATTGGAACCGTGATGTGTCACCAAGCCCATCAAAGCGATACAGACCCACTCACCCAAGTAGGTCAAAAAGACATTACCGCTCACGTTAATTTCACCGGCATCGCCTTGGCTGCGCAAGACGCGGGATTGGAGGTTTTGGGTTACACCAACCAAGCCCATTTTTTAATGAACTGCGGAATCGTGGATTTAATGCAAGCGGCCAGTCTGCCTGAGCGAGTGGCGGCTCAAAAACTAATCATGGAGCATGAAATGGGGGAACTCTTTAAGGTCATCGCGTTAGGCACGGGGGTGCCGTGGACACCGCTTGGGTTTGCCCATGGCGACAAGATGCATTGCTTGTAATTTTCAAATCCGCAACGCCTGGGTGACTGCCAGCGCCCTGGCTTTAGAAACCATGTGGCCAATCTCTGCCCCCGTTTTCCCCTCTGCAATGGCTTGTGTGGCAACGAGTTCAGTATTGACGGATTGAGCGCACTGCAAGCTAGCAGCTAACCATTCGGTTGCAGGGAGGTGTGCGGGGTGAGCGATGTAGGACGATGCTTCAAGGAGCAGTGCAAAGCGCTCGGGTTTTCGAAATGCATCGCACTGCTCAAGAAGCTTCACCACTGCATTGCCATCTGAAGGGTCGCAATGCTTAATCTGATTAAAGCTGCGGTAAAGCAAGGTGGCCAAATCCGAACAGGGAGCAGGAATACGGTGCGTTTGACAAAACGTTGGAACGGTTTTTAAACCATGTGCCAAACAGGCAAACCGAACTTCTAATGTCGTATGACGTTCTGCGGTGAAATCCAAAAGAAGCAAGGTTCGTTCATCTACTGCAGCATGTAACTCTGGCATCACGACTTGGAGTGCACCGCACGCTTGCAGAATCGTCACCATGAGCGAAGGAGTTTTCTCCATCAGCCCTTTGGAAAACTCTAACCACACCCGCTCCGCGACCAGATGCTCCACCTCTCGGCTTGACACCATTTCTTGCATCATCGCCATGGTTTCAGGTGCGACTTTGAAATCAGGAAACCGAGCGGCAAAGCGGGCCAGGCGCAAAATTCGCACAGGGTCTTCGCGAAACGCAGGGCCGGTGTGGCGCAAGATTTTGTTTTCAATATCTTGTCGCCCTCCAAAGGGGTCTATGCAATCTGCAAGATCAATCGCTAGCTTGTCTTCGTTGAACGCCACAGCTATGGAGTTCATAGTCAAATCGCGTCGAGAAAGGTCATCTTCCAAAGTAACGTCGGGCGAAGCATGGACTGAAAATCCACGGTAGCCGGGCGCAGTTTTTCGCTCTGTACGGGCTAAGGCATATTCTTCTTTGGTATGCGGATGAAGAAAAACGGGGAAGTCTCGGCCCACGGGAATAAAACCAAGGTCAAGCAGCGTTTGCGCCCTTGCGCCGACCACCACAAAGTCGCGGTCGCGAACCGGCAAACCCATCATCAAGTCACGAACGGCGCCGCCAACAAGGTAGGTTTGCATGAAAATTGACTGAGCGCTTGGCCTAAGGCTGCAAGCGGTAGGGCTCTTCGAAGTCTAAAAAATCACGCTCTTTCAATGCGGCGTCAACCCAGGCTTGGACACCTGGTAAAGACGAAACGCGATTGATGTAGGCAGTGATAGCCGCTGGCACGGGCAAGGCGTAGGTTTTTAAACGCATGCAAACGGGGGCGTAGTAAGCGTCGATCACAGAAAACTCGCCAAACAGCATAGGGCCGCCGTGCCTATCAAGCAGTTGCGTCCACATCGCAACGATGCGTGCTACATCTGTGCGGACAGCTGGTGTATCGCGCCAAATTAACGCGCCTTGCGCAGCTAAAGAGGCCTCGATGTTCATCGGGCAGTTGGCTCGCAAGCCCATAAATCCCGCATGCATTTCAGCGCACAGACTTCGCGCAAGGGCGCGTGCGCTGGAACTTTCGGGCCAAAGTTTTTTCTCTGGAAATGTCTCGGCCACATACTCTGCAATGGCCAAGGTGTCCCAAACAGCAAGCTCACCGTCTTGTAGCACAGGAACTTTTCCTGCTGGAGAAATGGATTGGAGTCTTTGTTTGAAATCGGACTCAGGCGTGAAGCCATCGAACCTCACGAATACTTCTTCAAACGCAATCTGCGCTTGCGTCAGTAATACCCAAGGCCGCATGGACCAGGATGAATAATTTTTATTGCCAATAAAGAGCTTGAGCATAAAGTCTTCTTTGGTTTAAGGTAAATCCAGCCCGTCTTCGGGTGTCATGGCATCGACTGGCCCAATCGTTCCTAAGCGCGACTTGATGGATTGCGGTTGTCCGGTTAATAACGCAGAGTAAAGCGTGGTGTTGGAAATTACTTTTTTGACGTAATCGCGCGTTTCATGAAATGGAATATTCTCCGCCCAAATCGCTGCCTCTATGGTGGGGCTGCCACTTTGACCGCGCCACAAACGGGAGCGACTTGGCCCTGCGTTGTAGGCGGCAGCGGCCAGCGGCATGGAGCCACTGAAACTATCTAAAACCAATTTGAGGTAGCCCGTTCCAATGGCAATATTGGTTTCGCGGTCGGTGATTTTGTGGGGTGTAAAGTCAGTGAGGCCGATTTTTTTTGCGGTCCACTTCGCGGTTGCTGGCATCACCTGCATCAAGCCGGAAGCACCCACACCGGATTTGGCGTCCATGATGAAACGACTCTCTTGGCGAATCAAACCATACACATAGGCGGGATCAAGCCCAATGCTTTGTGCCCGCGTAACGACAGAGTTTTTATACGGCATAGGAAATCGCTGATCCAAGTCGACCAAGACTTTTGTTCGGTCGCTGGTATTGATGCACCGGTCCCAGACTTCAGCGCGGCAAGCCAGATCAGCCGCTGCCAGCAAAGCCCTGTCATCCATTCCGCCCTTGGTATGAAGGCTGATGCTGTAGTTCCATTCGCGAACACCTTCAGCCCGCAGGCCTAAACGAATCGCGTACAGCGCCCGTTGGAGACCCGGGTTGGTGCGGGCTAACTCTTTTTCTTCAAGGGTGGGCGGGGCGGGGCGAGGGGGGAAGCTGCTGCGTTGGCCCAGCTCCTCTAACGCCAGTTGTTCGTAAAAACCTTTGATTCCGGCGATGCTTTGCAGTTGGGTAAAGGCTTGGATTCGCGCTGTCTCGCTGGGGCGTTGGGCTAAAACGGCGCGCCCTCCCCAGTACATCCATCCGCTTTCGTTGCGCAATGCAATAGGCATAGCGTTGATAGCCTCTTGCACCTGTTGCCAACGCCCAGCGCGCAAAGCCGCCCGTGCGGCCCACACGAGGTGGTCTTCGTGCATATGAACGAACTGCCCCCGGGCATAAAAATCGGCCGCATTGTTGGAATGCTTTCTAGCGGCTTGTTTGCCGATCACGCCCCAAATCCAGCTTCGCTCTTCGGTGGTCAATTGGGCGCGCCAACGCAGTTTTTCTACTTCAACAGCAGCTTCGGCAGGGTCTAAATAGGCTTGGCGAATCAAAGCCAGCGACACCATTTCTCGGGTTTGAGGGCGCAACGCAGTGAGTTTGTCGCTAAGGTATTTGCCAGGATTGAGATAAATAGAGTTGACCGTTTTGACCCAGCTCCCATTTAACATGCCAACCGCTTGGGTTGCAATCCGCAAGCGGTCATTTTCCATGCCTAGGCGGGCACGAATCCAAGCTGTTTGTGCGGGTAATTTTTTATGTTCAATCAGTTGCTCGGCAATACCAGCGCACGCCTCATCGCCCTCACGCAAAGACAGCCACAGGTCTTGTACTGTTTTGGCAACGTCAGCGCCTTTGCTGACATAGTCACTCCACAAGGCGTAGCACTGCAACGCTCGCTCATCGCCCATGCGGTACTGGCTGTATTCTTGGTCAAAGGTGGGCCAGTCGCGGTTGCGCCCTAACTGCAAAAGCCATTCGGCGCGAAGCCTGTCCTCTTGGTAAGTTCCCGCAATACGTCCCAGCGCCGTTTGAATTTCGGTTTTACTGGCGGTATCTAAGCGCGAAGACATCTCCCAATACACCGCCCAAGGCTCGAGCGAAGATCCGCGAACCTGGCCTAGAAGCGCAGCCATGCGTTTGCGGTCCCGTTGTTTGTAGGCTTGTGCGATGTCAACAATCGCCTCGTCGCTGCGGGCCGAATCGGCGTTTTGCGCGATGGCTAGCGGCGTGCTTAATGAAAAAAGGGCACTGCCAAGGGCAAGTGCTGTCAAAATGGTTCTGAATAACTGCATGTGGTGATTATGGACAAATCTATGGACCCCAAAGGACTGGAAAAAAAGGTATTGCGTAAAGCCTTGTTAGAGCAAAGGTTTAATTTGCCAGACCGATTGCACCGGGCGGAGTTACTGCTGCGGGTGATGCGTATTTGGTTGGTGGGGCGAACCGACACCACCATCGGCGCGTATTGGCCTATCAAAGGGGAATTTGACCCTTTGCCCGCTTTGCACCGATGGAAAGAAGATGGCGAGCTCAACGAAGAACCGCAGCGCAGGCGAATCGCTTTGCCGGTCATCAATAAATTACATAAAACGATGACCTTTCACACTTGGTACCCCGGGTGTCCTATGGAAGAAGACGCCTATGGCATCCCCAAACCCAAAGACACCGAAATGGTCGCGCCGAGTTTGTTGTTTGTCCCGTGTGTCGGCTACAGCGCAGGCGGATACCGTTTGGGTTACGGCGGCGGTTTTTATGACCGTATGTTGGCCAGCTTAAAACCCAAGCCTTTTACCGTAGGTTTGGGGTTTGGGGTGGGGTACGTTCCAGACTTTGAGCCTGAGGCGCATGACATTCCCCTAGACGCCATCCTCACCGACCATGGCGTTGCTTGGCCCGTAGAGTCTTCGGTTCGATCCGAGCGTTAGAGCTTTAGAAAATTAGAGCGCCTCTCGGTGTAGGAGCATCGCTTCTTGCTGGTAGCCCAGTAAAGTCGCAATGAGTTTTTTGCGTTGTTTGGGGCTGGCACTGTTGTGCAATTGAGCCAACGCTTTACAGGTTTGCACGGCGCTACGGATTTTGAAGTCTTGGTAGACCGAATCACTCGATTGTTGCCATTGGGCGTTCCAGGCTTTGAGCGCAATGAGTGCCGTTGCAGGGTCGGCCTTTTGTAATCCGGCGAGGCTGCTGAGCCCCAACTTTTGGCGGCGTGTTACTTCCGAAAAATACAGATTTTCTTCTTCTTTGGTTTGGTGCAAAGCGACATGAAGCTGTTGCAATTGCAGTGAACTCAAAGCGCCATAAAAATCTTCGGTGCGCTCGGTGAATTTATCCGCACGGCGGTAATCCTCGCGCCATTTCTTTGTCTTTTTTTCAAACGCCTTAGCCATGAAGTCGAGTTGTGCGTTGGTAAGCGTAGGCACGATAGCAGCTGCACTTGGCAAAACCCGCTCGCTGAGCGCATCCATTCGAACCATAGTTTTTTCATATAACTCGCACACCTGAGGACCCGTTACATTCCCACTCGCCATCGATTGGGCTGATTCGAGTAAATCGGCAATGCGGGGTAGTTCCTCTTTTCGGTGCCAATCCAGCAGCTTGCTTAACTCGGCGCGGGTTTGTGTGCCTTGGGATTTGTCAAAATCCGCATACCCATCTAGCCACCAGTAAAGAAGCGTTGGTGCATTGTTGTAGCTTAGCCGCAGCGCGGAGCAGCCGCCCAAAGCCAGCGCCAAACCCAAGCCCCAAAGCCAGGCCCGGGGCGGGGCGCTGATAATGGGAGTTATTTGGCGTGCCTTACTTTGTAGGTGAATGCGTGCCAGCCAAGATTTCAAAAAAGGCATACCAGTGAGCTCAAACCATTCAGAAAAACGCAAAAGTACCACGGCCGCGTCTTTACCTGCTGTTGATGTGGTCATTATGGCGGCGGGTAAAGGCACGCGCATGAAAAGCCGGCTGCCTAAAGTCTTACAAAAACTCTCCTACCAGACCTTGGTGCAACACGTCTTAGCAACCGCAGAACAGCTTCATGCGAGAAGCGCGGTCGTCATTACCGGCCATGAAGCTGCGCAAGTCGAATCCGTCTTGTCAAAAACGTCATCCGCCTTGCCTTTGAAGTTTGTGCGTCAAGAACCGCAGTTAGGTACGGGACACGCCGTCCAACAAGCAGTTCCCGTTTTGGCCGACGATGGCGTGGTGGTGGTGCTCTCGGGGGACGTTCCCTTAACCCAAGCCGACACCTTGCACGCCTTGATCGCGCTGTGCGCAGGACAGCATTTGGCGCTGTTGACCTTGAATATGCCAGACCCCACGGGCTACGGCCGCATTGAGCGCAACGGCGACTCTGTTCGCGCGATTGTGGAACACAAAGATGCCAGCCCAGCGCAAAGGGCTTTGACCGAAATTTACAGCGGCATCATGGCAGTCCCTGCGCGTTTGCTCAAAGGCTGGCTGGCGCGGCTTGATAACAACAATGCCCAAGGCGAGTATTACCTGACCGACATTGTGAAATTTGCTGTTCAAGACGGCGTAAGTGTCGTGGCCCACACGATCACAGACGCGGTGCAGGTGGCTGGAATCAACAGCCCCGTGCAACTGGCCGAACTCGAGCGCGCTTACCAACAGCGGCAGGCCTTGGCGCTCATGGAGCAAGGCGTTCGGCTCAAATACCCGGCGCGGCGGGATAATCGCGGTGTGTTGGAGTGTGCCGGTGACGTAGAAATCGATGTCAATTGCATATTTGAAGGCCACGTCGCTTTGGGCGAAGGCGTAAAAATCGGTGCGAACTGCGTGATTTCAAATTGCACGATTGCAGCCGGCGCAGTGATTCATCCTTTCACGCACATCGATGGCGAAAAGCTCGGCGTGACCGTGGGTGAGGATGCCCGCGTAGGCCCCTTCGCCCGCTTGCGCCCCGGCGCACAGCTGGGCGCGGATGTCCACATTGGCAACTTTGTGGAAGTGAAAAACTCCACACTAGCCCAGGGTGCAAAAGCAAATCATTTGGCTTATCTGGGCGACGCTACCGTAGGCGAGCGCGTCAACTACGGCGCAGGCTCCATCACCGCCAACTACGACGGGGCTAACAAACACTGCACCGTGATTGAGGCTGATGTGCACATTGGCAGCAACTGCGTATTAGTCGCCCCCGTCACCATCGGCGCGGGTGGCACGGTGGGAGGCGGCTCGACAATTACCAAGAGCACGGAGGCGGGCGCGTTGAGCGTGGCGCGGGGGAAGCAGGTGAGTGTCGTTAACTACAAGCGGCCGGAGAAAAGACCCCAATAATCTATAGGCTAAAGAGCGCTATCAATTACTCGCGATACGTTTTGGTGCTGAAAGCCGAGGCCGCTGGTTTCGACAAGGCGGGGTTCTTTTTGATGTACTGGAGGAAAGAGTCCGCGTAATCCAAATAGGTGTTTTCCTTGAGACTCTTGTCAATGCCTTTGAGCGTCACGTAGTTATCACCGCCACCCGCTGTGAAATCATTAGTAATCACTTTATAGGTTTTGCTCAAGTCAAAGCTGGCCCATTGGCCATTGCTTTGGATTTCAAGGTTGCTGGCACGAGCGCCTTTGCCTTTGGTAATGTCTGTATCAAAACGCAAGCCGGCAGTGAAGGGATACGCACCGGAGCCCGTACCTCCGTTGTTACCCAGCATCGAATCAATGCCATCTTCTAGGGTGTCTTTGACCTGCTGACCCGTCATGGTGATACGAACCAAAACGTTTTTGAATGGTAATAGTGTGTAGACCTTGCCGACAGTAATGTCGCCTACTGCAATGTCAATGCGAACACCCCCCGCATTTTGCAATGCGATGTCAGCGCCACCAAAAGTTTGGCCTTGTAATAAAAAGGCTTGCGCAACCAGTTGTTGTATGTCACCCCCACGGGCAATGACACCAGGATCCTTGTTACAGATATCACCCAAGCTAGAGCGAGTGACATCGCTTTTGGAGCCCACACCTGGAACGCGTCGCAGGCACAGGTTCTCGGATGATTTGCCCACCAGAACTGAACCCAGAGCAACTTTGGCATCGCTGAAAGGCTTCAAAGCCGCCATCGTTTCGGTCAAAGGCGCTGTGATCCTGAAAACGCCTGAATCATTCAATGCTTTTTTGTACGATGCCGCATCGGCTGCGGTTGCGGCTGCCGAGCCCTCTTTGAAGGTGTCGCCGACAAGAACCATGGGAGCACCATGGCAAGCGCTCACATGCCCTTTGTTGTCAAAATCCACCTTGAGTTTTCCAACCACATAGCTGTATTGCCAGGCTTGGACCACACAAACCGGTTGCCCACTCGCATTGGTGAGTTTTGTGGGGTAGTCGCCTTCAGGGCTTAAGCCAAAACTTTTCAAGCTGTCTGGACCCAGCAGTGTGTGGGAATCACCACCAACCACCACGTCGACGCCTTTAAGTTTGGTGGCTAATTGGGTCACGTCAAACTCATAGCCCACATGGCTCATGACGATGATCTTATTGACACCTTGCTTGGTGAGGGCGTCAATGGCGCTTTGTGTGCTGACCACCTCATCGCGAAACACCGTAGATGCGTCAGGACGTGAAGCATTTTTAGTTTTTTGGGCAATCGTGACACCCACAATGCCAATTTTTTGACCCGCACGGGTTACTGTCGTGTAAGGTTGAAATTTTCCTGCGATAGGAGATGTCGCGCTGGTACGAACGTTAGACGACAGCAACGATGTTTTGCATTTTTTAGGGTCCTGGTTCAATAAGCCGATGAACTTGGCCAGCCCCTTATCGCCAGTATCAAACTCATGGTTACCAAAAGTCATCGCGTCAAAGCAGACGGTATTCATTGCAATCGCGTCAGCCTCGCCCTCACTTTGGGTGAAGTACAAGTCGCCAGTCAGGGCATCGCCTGCATGCAGTTTGATGACGTTGGTGCTTTTTGAGGCCTCTTCGCTGATCGCTGCGGCTACCCGTGCGAATCCACCCATGGGCAAGCTCACCGCTTTGGTGACACCTGCAGCATTGGGCAGTTGAAGCGTTGTGTTTTCCTCGTCAAGCCTCGAATGGTGGTCATTGATGTGGAGCAATGTCAAACTGAAGGGAAAGGTATTGACTTCAGAAGAGCCGACGTAACCTGTCAAAGCGATGGACAGCAGGCCTACGCTCAATACCGATTGGATGATGCCAGTGCTTCTTTTGGTGATTCGTTGTTTCATGGCAAATCATTTAACAAGGAAAAGATGATTTTTAATCAAAATTGCGACAAGTTGATGAAGGCTAAACAAACGCTAACCGCACGATTCATTCGTTTGGTGCTATATTTCGGATATGCAAACCTTTTCCGCCAACGAAGCCAAAACCCAGTTTGGGCAATTCATTGACCTCGCTCAGCGTGAGCCAGTGCGTGTGATGCGTCGCGATCGTGTGGTGGGTGTGATGGTCTCGGCGCAAGACTATGAAGCCATGCGCGAGTTTTACGCCAACCGACTGCAACACACATTGGTTCAAACAGCAGCGCAAGCAGAACGTGCGGGCATGACGCCAGAACTGCTGGAAGACTTGTTGCGCGATGAGTCTTAAGCTGGTCATCGATACCAACATCTTTATCAGTGCCGCGCTCTCATCGAAAGGTGCTCCGGCTGAGTTGGTTCAGGAAGCTTTGGCGCATCACCGCTTGGTGTTTTCCCAACCTACGTTTGATGAGATGCGAACGCGGCTTTTCCGTCCCAAATTTGATCGCTACATCAGCCTTGAACTGCGTGAACGTTTGTTGCACGATTTGAATGCGTCTGCGGTTTGGGTGGACATTGATGAATCTGCCGTCTATTGCCGCGACCGTGATGATGACAAGTTCATCGAGACAGCACTCAAGGCGCAAGCGCAGTATTTGGTCAGCGGCGATAACGATTTTTTAGAGCTTGTGTCTTTGCCCACATTACAAATTATTTCCGCAAAGCAAGCCATAAGCGTTTTGGGCGCTTAAGGCTGGTGCAGTACTGGCCAGGTGCTGGTGAACTTCGCCCGCTTGGTGGCAAAGAATGCTTTCACATTCCGCACATTCGCGTCTTGCGTGAGCAGGCGTTGCGTGATGGCCAGATAGTCGGGCATGTCGGCCGCTTGCACCACCAAAACAAAGTCTGGTCCGGGCGAGACGCGCCAACATTGCTGCACGGCGGCATCAAAGCAGGCGCGTTTTTCGAAGGCGTCTAAATGTTCAACACCTTGTGTGTCTAGCGTCACTTCTATCAAGGCTGTCAGACCATGCCCGAGTGTTGCGCCTAATTTGTCGGAGTTGAGAACTGCGATTTGCCGTTCAATCCAGCCTTCATCTGTCAGGCGCTTGACGCGGCGCAGGCAGGTGGGCGGCGAGATCTTCAGGTGTTCTGATAAGGCCACGTTGCTGACCGTGGCGTCGTGTTGTAAAGCATCGAGCAGTTTTAAGTCTGTCGCATCAAGAAATTCTTTTTGCATAAATTGAAATAATTGAAATTAAATTCCAAATTAAGGAAACAATGAAATTTTCGCTCAAATAAGTAGAAAAATAAACAAAGAAATTTCTTTTTAAGGTGCTTAATATCAAAGCAACCCAATTTAGGAGTGCTTTTTATGTGTGGCATCGTCGGCGCCGTTTCTACCCGCAACATCGTTCCCATCCTCGTGCAAGGTTTGCAGCGTCTGGAATACCGTGGTTATGACTCTTGCGGTGTGGCTGTGCATTCGGCCAGTCTGGGTGCTAAGCAAGGTGCAATTCATGGTGGACTTCAACGCGCACGCAGCACGGCCCGCGTGTCTGAGCTGATGGACCAAGTCAAGGTTGACCACATCGAAGGTGGAACCGGCATTGCCCACACACGCTGGGCCACGCACGGTGCGCCTGCGGTGCACAACGCGCACCCGCACTTCAGCCACGGCATGGGCGCTGGCGCGGGAGAAACAAAAAACGGCCGCGTGGCGCGGGTGCACAACGGCATCA
>SXSX01000159.1 GCA_005793295.1 Burkholderiales bacterium
ATGGAGGCTTCTACGACGGCGCGGCGGCTCAGAACCACGTTGTTGCGCTTGCGGTCCAATTTAATGACCTTGAATTCCATGGTCTTGTTCTCGTAGGGAGACAAGTCTTTGGTCGGACGGGTGTCGACCAAGGAACCGGGCAAGAAGGCGCGAATGCCATTGACCAAAACAGTCAGGCCGCCTTTGACTTTGCCACTGGTGGTACCCATGACAAACTCGCCAGATTCGAGAGATTTTTCTAATGACATCCAAGATGCCAAACGTTTAGCGGTGTCGCGGCTGACAATGGTGTCGCCGTAGCCGTTTTCCATCGCAACAATCGCGACAGAAACAAATTCGCCCACTTGAACTTCGAGTTCGCCTTTGTCGCTTTTGAATTCAGACAAGGGAACATACGCTTCTGATTTAAGGCCAGCGTTCACAACGACGAAGTTGTGTTCAATACGAACGACTTCAGCGGTGACGACTTCACCAATACGGGTTTCAGAGGCTTTTTGTGACTCTTCAAAGAGGGCTGCGAAAGATTCAGACATTTTTTGTGCAGTTAAAAAACCGCGGGGTTGAGTTGTTGAACCCCAAGACCGAGCGCATGCAGCGCGAAAAGTGCCTTGGGGGCCTTGCAAAAGCCGTAAAGCCTTTGACTTTTCTAACACCAGACTTTTTGAAGAATCGTTAAAGAGACATCAAAAAGGCTGTTTGCTTTGCCACCATTTCAACACTTGTGTAACGGACTGATCGACCGTTAAAGCAGAGTTGTCTAGTAGCTCGGCGTCTTGTGCAGGCTTTAAGGGTGCAATGGCACGCGTAGTGTCGCGGGCATCGCGCGCCTCGAGGTCTGCGCAAAGAGTGCCAAGTGTAGCCGAAACTCCCTTTGAAATCAACTGCTTATAACGGCGTTCTGCGCGGCAAGCGGCGCTAGCTGTCAGATAGACCTTGAGGGGCGCATCGGGAAAAATGACGGTTCCCATGTCGCGCCCGTCGGCAACAAGGCCGGGTAGCTGTCGAAATTGGTGCTGTAAGTCCACCAGCGCGCTGCGTACCGCGCCTAAAACAGAGACTTTGGAGGCGTTCATTCCAGCGGCTTCGGTTCGGATAGCGACAGTGATATCTTTGCCGTTGAGCCAAACCAGTTCGCCTTCAAAATGAATAGCCATGGTTCGCACTAATTGCGCAATGGCCGTTTCATGGCTTGGTTCTAACTCCAGCCCGGCTTGCAAGGCTGCCAAGGCGGTGATTCGGTACAGGGCCCCAGAATCCAAAAAATGGTAGCCCAGTTGCTCTGCAAGGCTCGCCGCTAAGGTCCCTTTGCCTGAGGCAGTGGGGCCATCCACACAAATCACGGGAATCGAGTTGGGAGCCGCTTGGCACAAGCTAAAGAGAGCTTCAAAGTAATCGGGAAAAGTTTTGGCTACGCACTTGGGGTCTTCAATTCGGATACTTTTTCCCGCTGGATTAAACGCCGCAAGGGAAAAACACATGGCAATTCGGTGATCGTCATAGGTATGGATGCTAGCGCTGTGCCAATCTGAAGGGTTTTGCGGCGGTGTAATTGCAATAGAGTCTGGACTTTCGACCACCGAGGCGCCGAGTTTGCGAAGTTCGGTGGCCATGGCGGCAATCCGGTCGGTCTCCTTCACGCGCCAACTCGCGATGTTGGTCAATACGGTGGTGCCTTTGGCGTAAAGCGCCATGACCGCCAAAGTCATGGCGGCATCAGGGATGTGATTGCAATCGAGTGAAATCGCTTTGAGCGGCCAAGCGCCGCGGGACACGTGCAAGTAATTGGGGCCACTTTCAACATGGGCACCCATGGCTTGGGCCGCTTCGATGAATCGAATATCGCCTTGGATGGAGTTGGCACCCACACCCTGAATTCGAATGCCTTGCGTGGCACTAGCACCAGTTCCAGCATTAGCACTATCGCTTTGTGTGATTGCCCCAAGCGCAATAAAGTAGCTCGCAGACGACGCATCGGCCTCCACATGTAAATCGCCTGGGGAACGCAGTTTTGCGCCTGCGGGAATCGTAAACCGTTGCCATTCATCGCGCTGTACCGTAACCCCAAACCGTGCGAGCAGTTGCAAGGTAATTTCAATATACGGGCGCGAGATCAGTTTCCCCACGACCTCAATCACGATGTCCTTTTTAGCTACCAAAGGCAAAGCCATTAGTAAGGCCGTCAAAAATTGGCTGGAGACATCGCCTCTGACTTGTATGGGCTTGGAGAGTTGCAAATTGGGTTTGCCAATTCGCAAGGGAGGGAATCCTGCGTTCCCAACATAGTCAATGGTGCAGCCGAGTTGGCGTAAGGCGTCAACTAAATCGCCAATGGGGCGCTCGTGCATCCGAGGAACCCCGCTGAGCTCAAAATCGCCGCCAAGAACGGCCAGCGCAGCCGTTAAGGGCCGCATCGCGGTGCCCGCGTTGCCTAAAAATAATTGCAAAGGCAGGTCAGCTAACTGTCCGGCGAGGCCGTGCACCTTGAAAGTTGGGCCTTGCGATTCAATTTTGCAACCCATTGCTTCTAAAGCCGCCAGCATCACGCGCGTGTCATCGGAATCAAGAACATCGTGCAACGTGGTGACACCTTCGCATAAGGCGGCCAACAACAGAACGCGATTCGAAATACTTTTAGAGCCAGGGAGGGTGACGGTTCCTGAGGCCGTAAGGAGCGCAGGGAGGTCAAGAAAAGCGGTAGAAAACATTATTGAATGGATGGCCCGTTCAAAGACCAATGTGCGCGAATGTGGCTGGCTTGTGAAATCAGTGCCTCAATCGCGGCAGCGTCACCGGCCAAAACAGCACGCTCCAAAGCCTCTAAGCTGAATCGAAAGTTCTGGGATTGGGCGAGAACTTCAGCGGAGTTGGCTAAGAAAATATCACGCCAAACTTTAGGGTCTCCAGCGGCAATGCGCGTGAAGTCGCGAAAGCCGGGGCCGGCGAGGTCTAAAAACTCTGAGCGTTGTTTTTGGCTGGAAATGCCATTCATGAAAGCAAACGCCAACAAATGGGGGAGGTGGCTGACGGCCGCAAAGGCCGCGTCATGGTCGGTTGCCGACATATGGCGCACCTTGCAGCCTAGCGCCTGCCAAACCGAGGTGGCTTGTTGTAGCTGAGAGTTGTCAATTAGGTCTGCAAGGTCTGTGGGCGTCAGAATCACTTGGCACCCGGTATAGAGATCAACGTCGGCGTGTTCAACGCCGGCGACTTCTTTGCCTGCAATCGGATGGGCGGGCACGAACTGAACTAACTTCTTTCCAAGGGCTGCTTTGGCGGCAGCGAGAACATCGCTTTTGGTGGACCCAACATCCATCACCAGGCAGTTGCTGCTTAATTCCTGAGCGATGGCTTGAAAGCTGGCTTGAGTCGCTGAAACCGGGACTGCGATCAAAACCAAATCGGATCCGATTGCCGCGTTGGACGCAGAAGTTGCGATATGGTCAATCACACCCATTTGCAAGGCACGCGCAGTCGTGGTTTCCGAAGGACTGAAACCCACAACCCGTTTCACCAAACCTGCGCGCTTGAGGGCCAAGGCAAAAGATCCGCCCATCAAACCGCAGCCGACCAAACCCAATTGTTCAAACATAGGCGTTGAGTCGCTTTAATCCGCCATGGGGTAAGTCCCCAAAACTTTGTAAAAAGCACACAGGGCTTGTAGATCGTTCAAAGCGGCTTTGACATGCGGCTCAGACGGATGACCATTCAGGTCGATATAGAAAAAATACTCCCACTGTCCTGAGCGGGCGGGGCGCGACTCAAAGCGCGTCATAGAGACACCATGAAGTTTTAAAGGCACCAACATATCGTGCACCGCGCCAGGCCGGTTCGGGACAGAGACGACCAAGCTGGTGCAATCGCGTCCGCTGGCCTCGGGAGCGGGTAGGGTGCTGGGAAGGCACACCACTACAAAGCGTGTGCGGTTAAACGCATCGTCTTGAATGGCACGAGAGACAATATGTAAGCCAAACTCCGAGCTGGCCCGTTCGCTGGCAATGGCGGCCCAAGCGGGGTTGCTTGCAGCCAACCGTGCGCCTTCGGCGTTGCTGGAAACAGCGCGTCGCTCCACATGGGGCAAATGGGTGTTCAGCCATTGTTGGCACTGGGCCAAGGCCTGTGGGTGAGCTAAAACTGCTTCAATGCTTTCTAGAGAATCTTGGCTGCGAAGCAAATGGTGGCGCACCAAGAGGCTTATTTCTCCCACAATATGCAGGGGCGAGTGAAGCAGCAAATCCAAAGAACGCGTCACCACACCTTCGGTGCTGTTTTCTACTGGAACGACACCAAATTCGGCTGAACCTGCGCTGGCAGCGTGAAATACTTCGTCAAAATTGTTGCAAGGAATATGTTGAATGCTGGAGCCAAAAAAGCGCAAGGCCGCTTCTTCGCTAAACGTTCCCGCGGGGCCTAAATAGGAGACGCGTTGCGGCGCTTCTAAAGCCCGACATGCTGACATAATTTCTCGCCAAATAAAGGCTACGCTGGTGTCTTTGAGGTCTCCACTGTTGGCTTTTTGCAAGGCACCAATCACTTGCGCTTCACGCTCGGGGCGGAAAACCACAGAACCCTCGCCTTTTTTAATGTCCCCCACCTCGTGCGCCAAGGCTGCCCTGCGATTAAGCAGTTGCAGCAACTCTTGGTCAACTGCATCGATTTGAACGCGAAGTTCGAGAAGTGTTTTTGCCATACGAGTTTGCCTTAGCCGTGGGTTCGCTCAAATTCTTGCATATATTGCACCAAGGCTTGAACGCCTTCGATGGGAAGGGCGTTATAGATACTGGCCCGCATGCCGCCAACCGATTTATGCCCCTTGAGTTGCAACAGGCCGGCTGCTTTAGCGCCATTTAAAAAAGTGTCATTTAAGGACGCATCACGCAAGAAGAAAGGCACATTCATCCGTGAGCGACATTCAAGCGCGACGGGGTTGGAATAGAAGCCCGATGCATCAATTGCCCCATACAAGAGATTGGCCTTCGCAATATTGCGCGTCTCCATTACGGCAATTCCACCTTGCCGTTTGAGCCAATGAAACACCAATCCAGCCATGTAAATGGAGTAGGTCGGCGGGGTATTGAACATCGAGTGGTTATCAGCCACGGTTTGGTAGTTAAACGCGCTGGGGCACATTTCTAAAGCATGGCCGAGTAAATCTTCGCGCACCACCACCAAAGTCAGTCCGGCCGGCCCGAGGTTTTTTTGAGCGCCCCCAAAGGCCAAGCCAACGCGGCTCCAATCAACCGATCGTGAGGCCACATGGGAAGAAAAATCGATAACCAGCTCAGCTTGGCTGCCTAAGGCTTTTAGGTCCGGCAGGGATTGAAACTCCACGCCGTGAATCGTTTCGTTGCTGCAAATATGCACATAGCTGGCGTGATCACTGAGTTCCCAGCCAGAGGCCTCAGGAATAGAGTGAAAGTGTTCGTCTTTAGCAGATGCCGCAATGTGCGAATCGCAGTATTTCCCTGCTTCTTGAAAAGACTTTTCACTCCAGCTTCCTGTAATCACAAAATCCGCACTGCCGCGGTGCGTTTTTGACGCGCGAAGGGCGCTCAGGTTCATAGGGACGATGGCGTTTTCTGCCAGCCCGCCGCCTTGCATAAAGAGGACTTTGAAGTTTTTTGGAATCGCCAAAAGCTCGCGCAAAGTGTCATGCGCTTGGGTGTAAATTTCAAAAAACTCTTTGCCGCGGTGGCTCATTTCCATGACGCCCATGCCGCAACGCTGCCCGGAGGAATCGGGCCAGTCCAACATCTCGTCGGCCGCTTGCGCCAACACCTCCGCCGGCATCGTTGCCGGTCCGGCTGAAAAGTTAAACGGTCGGCTCGTCATCGCCGGCGTCATTGCTTTCGCCTGGATTGGCATCGTTTTCGACAATGCGTTGCAATCCACTGAGTTTGGAGCCTTCGTCCAATCCAATCAAGGTGACGCCTTGGGTCGCCCGGCCGAGTTCGCGGATCTCACCCACACGGGTTCGCACCAATACGCCGCGGTCTGTAATCAACATGATTTCATCTTCGGCGTGAACCAAAGTGGCTGCAACTACTTTGCCATTGCGCTCGGACTGCTGAATCGCAATCATGCCTTTGGTGCCGCGGCCGTGGCGGGTGTATTCGGTGATGCTGGTGCGCTTGCCATAGCCGTTTTCGGTCGCGGTCAAAACACTTTGCAATTCGTCTTCGGCAACCAGCATGGCGATCACGCTTTGGCCTTCTTCGAGGTTCATTCCCTTTACGCCGCGCGACTGGCGGCCGTGGGCGGTGACTTCATCTTCATTGAAACGAACCGCTTTGCCGCCGTCTGAGAAGAGCATCACATCGTGCTTGCCATCCGTAATCGCCGCGCCAATCAAGAAGTCGCCCTCATCCAAGTTGACCGCAATAATGCCCACCTTGCGGGGGTTGCTAAAGTCAATCAAAGGCGTTTTCTTCACGATGCCCATCGAAGTGGACATGAAAACATATTGGTCGGCGGGGAAGGTGCGTTTTTCACCGGTCAATGCCAAAACAACAGTGATTTTTTCGCCTTCTTGCATGGGGAACATGTTGACAATCGGACGTCCGCGAGACCCGCGCGAGCCTTGCGGCACTTCCCAAACCTTGAGCCAGTAAAGGCGTCCCCGGTTACTAAAGCACAAAATATAGTCGTGGGTATTGGCAATAAAAAGTTGGTCGACCCAATCGTCTTCTTTGGTCGCTGTCGCTTGCTTCCCGCGGCCTCCGCGTTTTTGGGCGCGGTATTCGCCCAAGGGCTGGCTCTTGATGTAGCCGCTGTGGCTCAAGGTGACCACCATGTCGGTGGGCGTGATCAGATCTTCGGTGCTTAAGTCAAAAGAGCTGTGTTCTACCAAGCTGCGGCGAGCGCCAATTTTGCTTTGGCCGAACTCTTGTTTGATCGCGCCAAGCTCGTCGGTAATGATGGTGGAGACGCGCTCTGGCTTTGCCAAAATATCCAGCAAGTCTTCAATCTCGGCCATCACCTCTTTGTATTCAGCAACAATTTTGTCTTGCTCTAAGCCGGTCAGGCGTTGCAAGCGCATTTGCACAATTTCTTGCGCCTGCGTGTCGGATAAGCGGTACAGGCCATCACTGCCCATGCCGTAGCTTTTCTCTAACCCGTCAGGGCGATAGTCATCGGCGTTGATAACTCCACCATCGCTGCGGCTGCGGGTGAGCATCTCCCGAACCAGCTTGCTATCCCAGCTGCGAGTCATCAATTCAGCTTTAGCCACTGGAGGTGTGGGCGCATTGCGAATGATGGCAATAAAGTCATCAATATTGGCCAAAGCAACAGCCAAACCTTCTAAAACATGGCCCCGTTCGCGGGCTTTACGCAGGTTAAAGACGGTTCGGCGGGTGACCACTTCGCGGCGGTGTTGGAGGAACACCTGCAAAAGGTCTTTGAGGTTGCAAAGTTTGGGTTGGCCGTTAATCAGGGCCACCATGTTCATACCAAACGTGTCTTGTAGCTGGGTTTGCTTGTACAAGTTGTTAAGAACCACTTCGGGCACTTCACCGCGCTTGAGTTCAATCACCAAGCGCATACCGGACTTGTCAGACTCGTCCTGAATGTGGCTGATTCCTTCAATCTTTTTCTCGTGAACCAGTTCGGCCATGCGCTCTTGCAAGGTCTTTTTGTTAACTTGGTAAGGCAACTCGTCAACGATGATGGCTTGTCGTGCGCCCTTGTCAATGTCTTCAAAATGGCACTTGGCCCGCATCACAACTTTTCCACGTCCTGTGCGGTAACCGTCTTTGACGCCGTTAATGCCATAAATAATGCCCGCAGTCGGAAAATCGGGGGCAGGAACAATTTCCATCAACTCGTCGA
>SXSX01000160.1 GCA_005793295.1 Burkholderiales bacterium
AGTCGGCAACCAAAGGTTGGCGTTTGTTGGTCGCAATTGCCGATGTCAGTCATCATGTGGAGACGGGTTCTGCCATTGACATTGACGCGTATGACCGCGCAACCAGCGTCTATTTCCCGCGCCGTGTGATCCCCATGTTGCCGGAAAAACTCTCGAACGGCTTGTGTTCTTTGAAGCCTGAGGTCGAGCGCCTGTGTATGGTGTGTGACATGTTTGTGAGCCTCGAGGGGGAGGTTGAGGCTTACCAGTTTTACCCCGCCGTGATGTGGAGCCATGCCCGCTTTACTTACACTGAAGTAGCTGCAATTTTGGGTAACACCCGGGGACCTGAAGCCCTCAAACGCAAAGAGCGTGTGGGCGACTTGCTCAATCTGCATGGGGTGTTTGAGTCGCTTCAAAAGTCTCGCAAAAAGCGGGGTGCGGTGGACTTCGAGACCACCGAGACGCAAATCGTTTGTGATGAAAACGGTCGTATCGAAAAAATTATCCCCCGTACCCGCAATGTCGCCCATCGGGTGATTGAGGAAGCCATGTTGGCAGCCAATGTGTGCAGTGCTGACTTCATTGCACAAAGCAAACACGCTGGCTTGTTTCGCGTTCACGAAGGCCCCACGCCAGAGAAAAAAGAAATTTTGCGGGGCTACCTCAAGGCAACTGGATTGGGCATGACGATCAGCGACGATCCCAAGCCCGGCGAGTTTCAAGCAATTGCAGAAGCGACCAAAGACCGCCCGGACGCCATGCAGATCCATTCCATGTTGTTACGCTCCATGCAGCAAGCGATCTATACGCCGATTAACAGTGGACATTTTGGTTTGGCCTTTGACGCCTACACCCACTTTACGAGCCCGATCCGGCGCTACCCGGATTTATTGGTTCACCGCGTTATCAAAGCGATCCTTCAAAAGTCCCGCTACCAGTTACCGGCCTTGCCAACCCCAGGCGAAGCTCATGCCAAATTGGCTCGCAGGCTTGAAAAAGGAGCCGCTGCCAAAGGTGTTTCTTCTGTGGTTAAACCTGTCAAGCTCAATGCAGAAAATACCGCCTGGCAAGCGGCAGGCTTGCATTGCAGCGCCAATGAGCGCCGTGCCGATGAGGCGAGTCGCGATGTCGAGGCTTGGCTTAAATGCAAGTACATGTACGAGCATTTGGGCGAGGAGTATTCCGGCGTAGTGACTTCGGCAACCTCCTTTGGTCTTTTCGTTACGCTTGACGCGATGTTTGTAGAAGGTTTGGTACATATCACTGAACTGGGCGGAGAGTATTTCCGCTTTGATGAGTTGCGCCAAGAGTTGCGTGGTGAACGCACTGGGATTCGGTATGCCATTGGTACGCGGGTACAAATCCAAGTCAGCCGAGTTGATTTAGACGGTCGAAAAATCGATTTTCGATTGGTGCATGCTGGCCAAGATTTGCCACTGCGGCCTCTTAATGAGAAAGCCGTCGCAAAAGTTCGATCCAAACAAGACCGGCCTATTCGCGAAGGCAATCCGAAAAATAAATCACCTTCAGCAGCTCAGGCTAAAACAGCTAAAACCCGCGGCGCAAAGGCTGCTAAAACTGCCGCTAAAAGTAAGCCTGTAAAAAAGAGGCGTTGATTAAATGTCCAACACGTGAAAGCCAAAAGACCCTGACTTGCGGTCTGCGAAAAAGCGTTCTAGCGTTTCTTTGACGGTTCGAAACGCCAGCTCATCCCAAGGGACATCTGACTCTGAAAACAATACGGCTTCTTGGGTTTCCATTCCTGGCTTGAACTGGTCGCTGGTGAGTTGTGCTCGGTAAAACAAATGGACTTGGCCAACCCGTGCCACATTGACCAGTGAAAAAAGTTCTTGCATTTTAAATTGTGCGCCAGCCTCTTCATCGGTTTCTCTAGCAGCGCCTTGCGCGGTGGTTTCGCCCATTTCCATGAACCCTGCTGGCAACGTCCATTTGCCAAAACGCGGTTCAATGTTACGCTTACATAGAAGTACTTTGTCTCCCCAAACAGGGATGGTTCCCACCACGTTCAAGGGGTTGACGTAATGGATGGTTTTGCACGCAGGGCAAACCGCCCGTAATTTGGTGTCTCCATCATCAGGAATACGGTATTCGACAGCCGTGCCGCATTGTTTGCAGTGTTTGATAGGGGATGGCGTCATAGGCTTCTTATTTCAAAGCTCAAATGATTTTGATGCTGATACTTTCTAAGCCGCTGATCTCACCCAAAAGGGTATCGCCCGCAACCACCGCACCCACACCCTCAGGCGTTCCTGTATAAATTAAGTCGCCACTTTGTAGCTCCCAAGCCGCAGAGAGTTGTTCAATGGTTTCTGCGATATTCCAAATTAATTGCGATACGTTGCTGCGCTGGCGGTCTTGGCCGTTGACTTGTAAAGAAATGCTGGCCTGATCAATTGCCTTTACGTCTTGGGCTCGGGTAATCGGGCCGATAGGGGCCGAGTGGTCAAATCCTTTTCCAATACACCAAGGCCGGCCTTGTTTCTTCATGTCGTTTTGGAGGTCGCGCCGGGTCATATCCAAGCCTACGGCGTAGCCATAAATATGCTCTATCGCTTTCGCTGCAGGGATATTTTTGCCGCCTTTGCCAATGGCAACGACCAATTCAATTTCATGGTGCAAGTTAGCAGTGAGGCTGGGGTAGGGCATGAGCGCAAGGTGACCTGGTAACGCCACCAAAATAGCATCCGCTGGCTTCATGAAGAAAAACGGGGCCTCTCGACCCGTGCCCCCCATTTCTTTGGCGTGTTCGGCGTAGTTTCGTCCTACACAGTAAATACGGTGAACCGGAAAAACCGCGTCTACCTCCACAACTGGAACCGAAACTTGGGGAGCAGCTGGAAAAACGGTGGCCATGAGCATATCCTTTTTAAGCAGATTTGGTGATCAGCTCGAAGTGTTCGACTATGGGAGGACTCGCAAAAAATGGCCCGACAATCGCTCGCCAAGCCGGAAAAGCAGCAGATTGGCGAAAGTCGATGGTGTGATTTTCCAGCGTAGTCCAAAAAATCTGTAGCACGTAACGCTCTGTATTTTCGATGCCTTTGTTGATCTTGAATCCCTCAAAGCCTTTAGCCTGCGAGATAACTTGTGCAATACCCTGTTCGATAGCTTGCTCAAAAGCAGCGTTTTGGCCGGGATGGATACGAATATCGGCAATTTCGAGAATCATGGTGGAAAGACTCCAAGGAATTAGGTTCAAGTTCGAGTCTCCATTATCCTTGAGGGTATGCGCTTTTCCACCCAAGACCTTACAGATGCATTTCAAGACGGCTTTCAAGCGCCTTCTGATTGGATCCTTCCACAATGGCCAGCGCCGACGAACGTTCGATCCGTGTGTACGACACGCGCAGGAGGCAGTTCAAAGTCTCCTTTTGACACCTTCAATTTGGGAATGCATGTGGGCGATAACGAAGAGGACGTTCTCAGAAACCGATCTTTGCTGCAATCGACGCTTTCTGCAAAATCGGTATTTATGCAACAGGTGCACGGCACGGCAGTCTTAGAAATCAATGGTCAAACGCCGGATGGGCTGCAAGCGGACGGGAGTTTTACCAAACAAGCTGGCGTGGCGTGCACCATGATGGTAGCGGATTGTTTGCCGATTTTGCTTTGCGATAACAAAGGAACCCAAGTGGCCGCTGTCCATGCCGGTTGGCGTGGACTCGCAGGGGTCAATGGACACGGTGTAATTGAGGCAGCTCAGAGTGTTTTTGAATGTGCAGCAGAAAACCTGTTGGTGTGGCTTGGCCCCTGTATTGGGCCGACCGCGTTTGAGGTGGGAGAAGATGTTCGCAAGGTTCTTGTCGAAACATCGCCTGAATCTGCTTCTGCATTTAAAAAGCTTGGCAATGCCAAATGGCTCGCAGACCTTCCCGCACTGGCCCGCCACCGCCTGAGCGCTTTAGGAATAAGGCAGGTCTATGGCAATGACAGCGGCAAAGCGTGGTGCACCGTAAGTAATACCTCAAGGTTCTTTTCGTACCGCCGGGACCGCGTCTGCGGCAGGTTCGCTGCTTGTGCTTGGTTGGACGGGAAGAGCCTCGCCTGAAGCTTCTTGTTTTTCTCGCTCGCGAATAGCCCGTTTGCGAGCCGGCGAGCCCATGAAATACAGCACCAAGCCGATGGGTATAACGCCATACAACACAAAGGTCATGAGGGCGCCGAGGAGGGTGCCGTTGCTGTTCGTGGCCTCGGCGACTGCCATCATCAAAGCGACATAAATCCAAGCGATAGGGATGATGTACATCGAAATTCCGTTCAGGTTACGTTTTTAAGGTGCGTCAAACCTTGTCAGCATATCGTAGGGTATCGGCTGAGATACTCTAGGGTTATTGACATTCAAGATACGAATGATACGGAGACACGATGAAAAAATCAGAAGACAACGTTTGGCAGCAAGTTGCCGCCCAATTTCAGGAAAACTTAAATCAAAGCTGGACCCAAGCGCTGACTAATTTTCAGGGCGTAGGAGCAACCGCATCACCCGATACCAGTCACCCCGCCTTGCATTTCTCGGCTGAGAAACTGGAAAGCCTGCGCGAGTCCTATTTAAAAGACGCAACGGCGTTGATGGCTGAAAACTGGGTTTCAGGAAAAACGGAACTGCAGGATAAACGGTTTGCTTCTTCTGCGTGGGCGGAGAATCCTTTGGCGGCTTTTTCTGCAGCGGTTTATCTCCTGAATACGCGAACCATGCTGGGCTTGGCGGATGCGGTGGACTCCGACCCCAAAACCCGCAACCGGGTTCGCTTTGCTGTGGAGCAGTGTATGGCCGCAGCTGCGCCTAGTAACTTCTTGGCCTTCAATGCAGAGGCCCAGAAAAAAGCGATTGACACCAAGGGCGAAAGTATCGCTATGGGCATCAAAAACCTGCTGCATGACGTGCAGCAAGGCCATGTGTCGATGACCGATGAGAGCCTGTTTACGGTTGGAAAAAATGTAGCCACCACGGAAGGCGCCGTTGTTTTTGAAAACGAATACTTTCAACTGCTTGAATACAAACCTTTAACCGCCAAAGTTTTTGAAAAACCATTTTTGCTCGTGCCGCCCTGTATCAATAAGTACTACATCCTAGACCTTCAGCCTGAAAATTCACTGGTTCGGTATGCGGTGGCCCAAGGCCACCGTACGTTTGTGGTCAGCTGGCGCAATCCGGATGCGAGCTTGGCTACCAAGTCGTGGGACAACTACATTGAAGACGCTGTGATCAAAGCCATCAATGTCACCCGTGACATTGCAGGTAAACCTGCCGAAGATGAATCGATCAACGCCTTGGGTTTCTGTGTGGGCGGAACCATGCTGACGACTGCGCTGGCAGTTTTAGCTGCCAGAGGGGAAAAACCAGTTCATAGCGTGACGCTGTTAACCACGCTGATCGACTTTACCGATTCCGGTATCTTGGATGTCTTTATTGATGAAGCGTTTGTTAAATTCCGCGAGCAGGAAATGGGCAAAGGCGGTTTGATGAAGGGCAAAGACCTGGCTTCGACATTTAGCTTCTTGCGCCCTAACGATTTGGTTTGGAACTACGTGGTTGGCAACTATTTGAAGGGCGAAACCCCGCCACCCTTTGATTTGTTGTATTGGAATTCGGATGCCACCAATTTGCCAGGCCCGTATTACGCATGGTACTTGCGCAATACCTATCTTGAAAACAACCTAATCAAGCCCGGCGTTGCAACGGTATGCGGTGAAAAAATTGACTTGCGCCGCCTGGACATGCCGTTTTATTTGTACGGTTCGCGCGAAGACCATATCGTTCCTATCGAAGGCGCGTATGCATCCTCCCAATTCCTTCCAGGTAAAAAACGCTTCGTCATGGGGGCGTCAGGCCATATCGCTGGCGTGATTAACCCTCCCGCCAAAAATAAACGCAGCCATTGGATTCGGACCGATGGCAAGTTACCCAAGAGCCATGTTGAATGGCTCAAAGGAGCAAAAGAGCATCCTGGAAGCTGGTGGACGGACTGGTCTCTCTGGCTTAAAAGTCACGCGGGTAAGCAGGTGGCTGCACCCAAAAATTCTGGTCGCGGTAAGTACAAGGTGCTGATGCCAGCACCGGGTAATTACGTACTCGATAAGGCCTAAATCGCGCATGAATTAGGGCATCATGGATTGCCTGGTTCGCAACTTTAGAAAATCAATCATCGGAGTTTAAATATGGAAAATATTGTTATCGTTGCGGCAACCCGCACTGCGGTTGGTAAATTTGGTGGCAGCTTGTCCAAAGTTTCTGCCCCTGAATTGGGCGCAGCTGTGATTCGAAATTTGTTAGAGCGCACTAAAGTCGGGGCCGACCAAATTGGTGAAGTCATCATGGGCCAGGTGCTGGCTGCTGGATCAGGTCAAAACCCAGCCCGCCAATCTCTGATTAAAAGCGGCGTCGCCAAAGAAACCCCCGCACTCACCATTAACGCAGTTTGCGGCTCAGGCTTGAAGGCCGTGATGCTTGCGGCCCAGGCCGTTGCCTATGGCGATAGCGACATTGTGATTGCCGGTGGACAAGAAAACATGAGCGCCTCGCCCCACGTGTTGATGGGCAGCCGCGATGGTCAGCGTATGGGTAACTGGAACATGGTTGACTCTATGATTGTCGACGGCCTATGGGACGTTTACAACCAATACCACATGGGCATTACCGCTGAAAACGTAGCCAAAGCGCACGGCATCAGTCGCGATATGCAAGACGCTTTAGCCTTAGCCAGCCAGCAAAAAGCCGCTGCGGCCCAAGACGCGGGCAAGTTTGTGGATGAAATCGTTCCCTTTAGCATTGCCCAGAAAAAGGGCGACCCTTTGATTTTCTCTGCTGACGAATTTATCAACCGCAAATCTAACGCAGAAGCCTTAGCTGTCTTGCGCCCTGCGTTTGACAAAGCGGGCGGCGTGACTGCAGGAAACGCCTCGGGAATTAACGACGGCGCAGCTGCGGTGATGGTGATGACTGAGAAAAAAGCGGCCGCTTTGGGTCTGACCCCTTTGGGCCGAATTGCGAGTTTTTCCACCAGCGGTTTAGATCCCGCGATGATGGGTATGGGCCCGGTTCCCGCCTCACAAAAAGCCCTAGCGCGCGCCGGCTGGAAAGCGCAAGATTTAGATTTATTAGAAATTAACGAGGCCTTTGCGGCTCAGGCCTGCGCGGTCAACCAGCAAATGGGTTGGGATACCTCCAAGGTCAATGTCA
>SXSX01000161.1 GCA_005793295.1 Burkholderiales bacterium
CCATGCCAATTTCAGCCGCATTTTCAACCTGCTTGGCGCTTCCGCCCATGACCGCAGCCAACCCGGCTGCAGCCATGGAGCAAGCCACGCCCACCTCACCTTGGCAACCCACCTCGGCGCCGCTGATGGAGGCATTCTCTTTGTACAACAACCCTATCGCACCTGCAGTCAACAGAAAATCGCGGATGCCGTCTTGGTTGGCACCGGCGCAGAAACGGTCGTAGTAATGCATGACCGCGGGCACGATGCCGGCAGCCCCATTGGTAGGCGCCGTCACCACGCGACCGCCTGCGGCGTTTTCTTCGTTGACAGCCATGGCATACACGTTCAAGAAATCCAAAATAGTGAGCTGGTCTTTGAGCGACTGCTCTGGACGGCTGCTTAAAGAGCGGTGCAACTCCGCAGCGCGGCGCTTGACCATCAGGTTTCCTGGCAAATGGCCTTCGGTTCTGCAGCCCCGCTCCACGCAGGCTTTCATGGCATCCCAAATCCGGTCCAGCCCGGCGTTGATTTCTGCTTCGCTGCGCCACGCTAATTCATTAGCTCGCATCACCTGAGCAATCGACAAACCCGTGCCTTCGGTAATGGCCAGTAATTCATCGCCACTGTGAAAGGGGAAACGCACCTTAGTGGGATCAGGAACCATGACAGGGACGCTCCCGGTGGCTTGGCTTTGTGCATCGGCGTCTTCTTGCGAGACGACAAACCCGCCACCCACAGAGAAGTAACGGCGCTCTTGGATCAAAGCGCCGTCTGCGGCAAAGGCCATGAACTTCACGCCATTGGGGTGGTAAGACAAGGTCTCGCGGCGCAAGAAAAGCACATCGGTTTTTTCGCTGAACTCAATGGACTTGCTTGCGTTGAGCGTTATGGCCTTGCTCGTTCGGATGACTTTGAGGCTGGCATCTATCGTGTCAGGGTCAATTGTTTCAGGCATCAAACCTTGCAACCCCAACATCACGGCCGTATCGGTTCCATGGCCTTTGCCCGTTGCGCCTAAAGATCCGTACAAGCGAACCTCCACCCGCTCGGTGGGTGCAAGTTGACCATCAGATTCCAGCGCGCGCGCAAACATAGCCGCCGCCTTCATGGGACCTACGGTATGAGATGACGAGGGGCCTATCCCAATCTTAAAGAGGTCAAAAACACTGAGTGACATGGTTCATCTTTGAAAAATTGAAGCAGGTGCATGAAAACGCAGACACCCATGCTTGATTGTGGGCAACGCCCAAGGGTTTCGAATGTTCGCTTTACGACGTGGCTAGATGCTTTAGCGACACGTCGATCCCCCGCGCAGCGGCATGGCGTTGGGCGGACTGTACCGTGTTGTGCACCAGCATCGTGACCGTCATCGGGCCCACGCCCCCCGGCACAGGCGTGATGTACGAGGCTTTTTGACGAACGCCTTCAAAGTCTACATCTCCCACCAATCGGCCATCGGACAGGCGGTTGATTCCCACGTCAATCACCACCGCGCCCGTACGCACCATCTGAGGAAGAATGAGGTTGGGACGGCCCGCCGCCACGACCAAAATATCCGCAAGTATGGTGAACTGCGCGAGGTCTCGGGTTTTGGCATGGCAAATACAGACGGTTGCGTCCTTTTGCATCAGCATCAAAGCCATGGGCTTGCCGACGATATTGCTCGCGCCCACGACCACGACGTTTTGGCCTTCAACCGGAATGTTCTCGTACTCCAACATTTTTTGCACGCCAAAAGGCGTGCAAGGTGGGAAAACGGTATCACCCAAAACCAAGGCACCCACGTTATAGAGGTGAAATCCATCCACGTCTTTGTCACTCGAAATTTTCCCCAACACCCGTCGAGCATCAAAATGCGCTGGCAGGGGCAGCTGCACCAAAATGCCATGCACCGCGGGGTCTGCATTCAGGCGTTCAATTTCGGCCTCGACCACCGTATCGGGCGTGTTCGCATCAAAAGCATAGACTTTGGACTGCAAACCCACCTCAGTACAGGCTTTGATTTTGTTAGCGACATACACCTTAGACGCAGGGTTGTCTCCCACAATAATGACCGCCAAACCGGGTTGAACGCCTTGCTCTTTTAACGCATCCGACAGTTCCCGGCACTCTTGCCTGACTTTGCGTGAAACGGCGTGACCGTCGATAATTTTTGCAACCATGGTTAAATCCCTCTGGGCTTGTGCCTCGTGGGGCTGCATGCTATGCGGCAAAGCCTCCGTTCTTCACGCTGCCAAACGACTGAGATAAACCTGTTTGCGACATGGTAGCTTTTGTTCAACTTGCACCTGAAGGCATGGCGTTTGCAGGAAAGTCGGCGTCGCAAAAGTACCATGGCAGGTGCATGGCCTTGCCGATACTCACGAATCACGGCAGCATGTTCTGCATCAAAACGGCGTATGGAGTAAAAAATGACCACTGACACAAGCATTCTAGAAGCGCAAGACACGACCACAGCCCCGCGCAACCGGCGCACCTCTGGCGGTCGAGAAGCCAAGCGCGCGGCACGCGCGGCACGCACCGGTCAATCGGTTCCGTACATCACGCGCAAGATTCCTTACTACGAAGTGCTTGATGAAGAAGGTCTCCAAATCCTCGAGCGCAATGCCGAAACCATTTTGGAAGAAGTTGGCATTGACTTTCGCGATGACGCCGAGGCCCTCGATATTTGGCGCAAAGCGGGTGCTGATGTCAAAGGTGAGCGCGTACGTTTTCCCCGCGGAATGTGCAGAAGCATTGTTCAGGCCAGCGCGCCTCGCGAATTTATCCAGCATGCACGTAACCCCGCCAACAATGTTGTCATTGGTGGGAAGAACACCGTTTTTGCTCCAGCGTACGGATCACCTTTTGTGCGCGACCTCGACAAGGGCCGCCGTTACGCCACGATTGAAGACTTTCAGAATTTTGTCAAACTGGCATACACCGCCAATTCCCTGCATCACTCGGGCGGAACCATTTGCGAACCCGTCGATTTGCCGGTAAACAAGCGCCACTTCGACATGGTTTACGCCCACATGAAGTACAGCGACAAGCCTTTCATGGGCTCGGTCACCCACCCAGAACGTGCGCACGATACGGTGGAGATGGCACGTGCTTTGTTTGGCGAAAACTTCAATGACCCCTTGACCGGCAAACCTAAAACGGTGTGTATCAGCCTGATCAATGCAAACTCACCGATGACCTTTGATGACACCATGCTCGGTGCGGCCAAGGTCTATGCCCGCGCGAACCAAGCCACCATCATCACGCCGTTTATTTTGGCAGGCGCCATGTCCCCCGTCACCGTCGCAGGCACCTGCGCGCAAACCTTGGCTGAAGCCTTGGCGGGCATGGCGTTTGTTCAGTTGGTCAACCCTGGTGCGCCAGTCGTATTGGGTAGTTTTGCTTCTTCGATTTCTATGCAATCGGGCGCGCCTACTTTTGGCACACCTGAGCCCGCCTTGGTCTTGTACGTGATGGCTGCTTTGGCACGGCGCCTGGGCGTTCCTTTTCGCTCAGGTGGAAGCTTGTGTGGCTCCAAAATCGCCGACGCCCAGGCTGCATCTGAAGCCGCTAACACATTAATTCCCACATGTTTGGGCGGCGTTAATTTTGTATTGCACACGGCAGGCTGGCTCGAAGGTGGCCTCTCCATGGGCTACGAAAAGTTCATCATGGACGTGGACCAAGCCGGAATGATGCACACCTTGTTAGGCGGCGTTGACGTTACTGAAAATGGCCAAGCCATGGACGCCATTCGCGAAGTCGGTCCGGGCAAACACTTTTTAGGTTGCGCCCATACCCAGGCCAACTTCGAGAGCGCTTTTTACCGCTCACCGATTACGGATAACAACAGTTTTGAGCAGTGGGAAGCCGAAGGCGCGGTGGATCTTTCGGTGCGCGCCAATGCAATGTGGAAAAAACAACTGGCCGAGTACGAAGCGCCGGCTTTGGATGCCGCCGCGGATGAAGCCGTGTTGGATTACATGAACCGCCGCAAGGCTTCGTTTCCAGACTCTAACGTTTAAGCAAAGTTAGTATCAGCCAAATTAAAAAGGAGGCCGAGGCCTCCTTTTTTTTCGGTTAAACCGCAGCCAATCGGCGTTTTTCTAACACCTCATCCAACCAATCGACACGCATCTCTGGCACGGCCGTGATCAATTTTTGGGTGTAGGGGTGCTCAGGGCGATCGAAAATATTGTCCGTTTTATCAAAGGCCACAAACTGCCCTTGCAACATCACGGCTGTGCGGTGGGCAATGCGGTGAACCACGTCCAGATCATGGGTGATCAAAACGTAAGACAGTCCTAATTCTCTTTGCAACTTACGCAAAAGAGTCAAAATTTCTTCAGCCACCAAAGGATCTAAAGCAGAGGTTGGCTCATCCAAAATAATCAAATCCGGCTTGGCTGCAAGCGCGCGCGCGATGCACACGCGTTGCTTTTGTCCGCCGGAAAGCTGTCCTGGACGGCGCTCTAAGTACTCCACAGGGAGTTCAACCAAAGCCATCAGTTCCTTGGCACGGGCCAGTACTTCAGCGCGTCCTGCGCCAAAATAAAACTGCACCGGTCGGCCGATGATTTCCAACAAACTTTGGCGTGGGTTAATCGCGACGTCTGGGATTTGGTACACCAATTGAATGCGGCGCTTGAGTTCCTTGCTTCTTTCGCCCAGGCTTTTAGGAAGCGCTTGTCCTTGAAAAACAATATTGCCACTGCGGGGAGCAAGCAGACCGGTGATGACGCGGGCCAATGTGGATTTGCCTGAGCCTGACTCGCCGACAACCGCCACGGTTTCTCCGAGTTTGACATCCAAAGAGACGCCACGCACCACATGAAAGTCACCGTAATAGGCGTGGCAATCATCGATGGAAAGCACCGTTGTTTCTTTGACCGTTGAGGCAATAGCACGCTCACTAGCTGCTGCGCCGCGCACCGCAACCAATCGAGCGGTGTAGTCTTTTGTTGCATGGTGCAAGATCTGGTTCGTTTCACCTTCTTCCACTTCTTTGCCATGGCGCAAGACCTTGATACGGTCTGCGACTTGGGCGACCACGGCCAAGTCATGGGTTATGTACAGGGCAGCGGTGTTGTATTGACGGATCAAAGATTTCAGCAAGATCAACACTTCAATTTGCGTGGTTACGTCCAGCGCAGTCGTGGGTTCATCCAGCACCAACACGTCTGGGCGGCAGGACATCGCCATAGCCGCCATCGCACGTTGTAACTGCCCGCCTGAAACTTGGTGCGGGTACCGTGAACCAAAATTTTCCGGGTCAGGCAAATCCAAGGCGGCGAAAAGCTCACGCGCCCACGCTTGGGCTTCGGAGCGCGTCATGAGTCCGTGTAGCAAGGGAGCCTCGCACACTTGGTCCATCAAACTGTGCGCGGGATTAAACGCAGCCGCTGCCGATTGCGCGATGTACGCAATGCGTTTGCCTCGCATATCACGGCGACCTTCGGCGTCCAACGAACGGATATTGACTCCGTCTAAAACCACTTCGCCGCCAGCGATATGAACCCCAGCACGGGCGTAGCACATGCTAGCTAAACCAATCGTTGATTTACCCGCGCCACTTTCACCAATCAAACCTAAGACCTCGCCTTTATTCAGACGCAGATCCACATCATCGACAATCACGTTGCCTGCCACGCTACCAAGGCACAAGCCTTTGATGTGCAGAATGACTTGTTCTTCCATATCCAGGTATCTTTCTTAAAGTTCTGCTTGCGCGCCTGAAGGGCGGGCATCGATCGAGAGCATCCAATCCACAACCAAGTTCACCGAAACGGTTAACAGGGCAATCGCAGTCGCTGGATAAATAGGCGCCATCATTCCGAAGTTAATCGCAGCGGCATTTTCACGCACCATGCCGCCCAAATCGGCGTAAGGCGGCTGAATACCCAAACCAAGAAATGACAGTCCCGCAATAAACAAAAAGTTAAAGCAAAAACGCAAACCAAACTCAGAAACTAAGGGAGCCCAGGCATTGGGCAGAATCTCTCGGGTAATCACCCACCACAAGCCTTCACCTCGCAGGCGGGCTGCTTCGACGTATTCCATGACGGTAAGGTTCATACCCAATGCCCGCGCCAAACGAAAAACGCGGGTGGAGTCGAGTACAGCAATCGTCAGAATCAGCACAGGAATGCTGGAACCGAAAACACCCAAAATAATCAGCGCAAAGATCAAGCCAGGAATGGACAACATTACATCCACCAAGCGGCTAAAGAAAATGTCAATCCAGCTACCCACGACTGCACTGACGAATCCTGACAAAATTCCAATCAGAAAAGACAGGCTGGTAATCGCGAGGGCAACGCCAATGGTCATGCGAGCGCCGTACATCATGCGCGTAAGCATGTCACGACCGATTTGATCGGCGCCAAACCACATCGTCATAGAGGGCTCATCCCAGGTACCGCCGACATTGGCCGACTCAGGGAAAGGCGCGAGCCAAGGCGTAAATAAAGAAACAATAACGAAAAGTGCGATCACCGCCATACCGAACGCAGCCGATACCGTGAGTTTGTGTCCAAAGAGTTTCATGCGATTGTCCTATTACTTAGCGCTTATGGCGCAGGCGAGGGTTCACTACGATCACCAAAATATCTGCCAACGTGTTGAGCGTGACAAATACCGTAGCAAAGACCAAACCGCACGCCTGGATCACAGGCACATCGCGCTTGGACACCGCATCTACCATCAATTGGCCTAGACCAGGATAGACAAACACCGCTTCAATCACCACCACCCCAACCACCAAGTACGCCATATTGAGCGCAATCACCGTGATGATCGGGGCTGCCGCGTTGGGCAAGGCATGGCGCACGATGACACGCTTACGCCGAGCGCCTTTAAGGAACGCCATTTCAATGTAGGGCGTTGACATCACTGCAAGCACCGAGCTGCGGGTCATGCGTAACATGTGTGCAGCTACCAACAACGTCAAAGTAATCGCCGGCAGCGTCGTTTGGTACACCCGCTCGCTAAAAGGCATGCCTTTGTAAACGGTTGACAAAGACGGGAACCAATCGACATTGACCGCCATAAAAATAATCAGCAAGTAAGCGATAAAAAACTCAGGTAAAGAAATGGCGATCAGCGTGCTGATATTGGCCAATTTATCGGTGAGTTTGCCTTCATTGATAGCTGCCAAAATTCCCAAGCCAACAGCCAAAGGAATAGCGACCAAGGCGGCATAGCCTGCTAAAAATAAGGTGTTGCCCAAGCGGGGCATAATTTCGTCAATGATGACGCGTTTATTGGTCAAGGCGACGCCCAAGTCGCCGTGTAAAGCGCCGACCAACCAGTTCCAATAGCGCAAATAAGCAGGCACATCCAGGCCCAACTCTTTACGGAATATCACCAAGGCTTCAGGCGTTGCGCCTTGACCCAAAACGGCCGAGGCTACATCGCCTGGCAAGATTTCAGTGCACACAAAAATTAAAACCGACACTGCAAACAGGGTCAGCAGACCCAGCAGGAATCGGTTCAGTATCAACTTGGCCATGGTATTTTTTTAATAGTCATCTAGAGGCAGACTGCCTCGAACCCTGAAATATAAACAAAATAACGGGGCGGGTTAAAGCCCGCCCCGTTATTTTTTTCTCACTCCACCAAGCCGCTAGGCCCAGTGGATTCAATCTAAGCAGAGGCTTGTCTTGAATTAAGCAAACCAACCCTTCTCAGCGATACGTTGGTCACCCAAGTCATAACGGCCAGAGATGGTCAAACCACGCAGATTTTTGCTTGCACCGTCCAAGTAATCTTGAACTGCGAAGCAGACCATGCCGGATTCTTGGTTGAGCATGGACTGGCACTTGGCATACATTTCTGCACGCTTCTTTTGGTCGAGTTCCACACGCGCAGCGACCAAAATCTTGTTGAATTCAGCGCTGGTGTAGTGGGTGTCATTCCAAGGGTTGGTGGTTCCATTGGCAAAAGTCGATGTGAACTGGTTGTCAATGGTAGGACGGTTGCCCCAGTAAACCGCGCAGAACGGCACTTTCAACCAGACGTTATCCCAGTAGCCGTCGCCGGATACGCGCTTCAAGTCCATCTTGATACCAGCTTTTGCCAAGGATTCTTGGAAAATTTGGCCAGAATCGGTAGCGCCAGTGAACGCACCTTCAGAGACTTGCAACTCGATAGGAGAAGTCACACCCGATTTTTTGAAGTGGAACTTGGCCTTGTCTGGATCGTACGTAGTCATCTTTTGCTTTGCATCGTAGAACTTCATCTTAGGTCCTGCGGTGTGGTCATTGCCCACGGACGCATAGCCAGAGAATACGTTCTCAACGATCTTCTTACGGTCAATACCGTACTTCAAAGACAACATCAGGTCTTTGTTTGCATAGGGCTCTTTGTCGGTATGGGCCACAAAAGCAAAACGGTTACCAGCACCAGGGGTGCGAGAGACAACCAGGTTTTTGTTTTTAGCAACCAACGCAGCTGTTTTAGGATCGAGGCGGTTGACTGCATCCACTTGACCGGTCACCAAAGCTTGTGTACGGGCAGCGGAGTCACCGATGTAACGCAACTCAACGCGGTCAAAATTACCGCGGTTAGGCTTCCAATAGTCGCCCGCTTTGCGCTTGAATGTTGCACGAACACCAGGTTGGAACTCATCGAGGGTAAAGGCACCTGTTCCGTCAGGCTTGCTGAAGTCGGTGTAGCCGTTTGGAACCACGATGATGTGGTAGTCGCTGAGGTTGTATGGCAAGTCAACGTTGCCGTTTTTCATCAAGATCTGCACTTGGTTGGCAGAAATTTTCTTGATGTCGGTAATGTCAGCCAACAACGCTTTCGCAGGTGATTTTGTCTCACCGCGGTGCATATTGAGGGAGTAAATCACGTCATCAGCGTCGAGCGTTTTGCCAGACGTGAAAGTGATGCCTTTACGAATGGTGAATGTCCAATCAGCCGCGCCGGGCTTGACTTCCCACTTTTCAAACAACTCACCGCTTGCGCTACCGTCATCAGCGACTTCAACCAAGTTGTTCCAAAGCATCAAGCTCATCGCGATAGGAATGGAGTCAGCATAGGTGCGGGGATCCAAACTATCGGAGGGTGAGCCACCTTCCATACCGAGGCGTAAGGTGCCGCCTTTTTTTGGCTTCTCAGCAGCCATGGCTGAAGATGCGCCTAATGTTCCAGCCAAACCAACGGCAGAAGCGCCGAGGATCAGTTGACGACGATCGAGAATGATGCCCGACTCAGTGGTTTGTTCGACATTTTCCATTTGTAACTATCTCCAGTCCAATTAGATTTAAAAAGTTTCCGCTGCTCAGAACCTAAAAAGAACGTCGCAACGAAAAGCAAGAGGGCAACCAGATTTGCGCTCTGACCGCATCGTAATCCAATCCAGAGCGCCTCCCAATGAAAAAAACTCCTCGTATTCCCTTATATGGGCTGATTTTTCCGCATTCACCATCAATTCCTCAAATTGATTTGATTTCCATTCAAGTCGCCTATCGAATCGTATGCGTCGCAAACGTACTGACCCCTTTTGTAATTCGTTCTTCCGTCGGACTGACGCCAAAACGCATCTTGTAAGCGCGCGAAAAATGGGACGATGCACCAAAACCGCACGCCAAGCCCACCGCCATGACCCCCATCTCCGTTTGTTCCAGCAATTGACGTGCCCGATCCAGACGCAAAACCAAATAAAACTGCGCAGGTGAGGTTCCCAAATGGGCTTGGAATAAGCGTTCCATTTGGCGGCGCGTGACTCCCATGCCAGAAGCCAAATCTTGCGCAGAAAGCAGGTCCTCCAAATGGGTCTCCATGGCTTTGATGACTTGCACCAGTTTTTTATTGTGTACGCCGTAGCGGGCGGTCAATTGGGTGCGCTGGTGTTCGGATTGGCTGCGCATCGGGCCATGGACAAATTGCTCCGAAACTGTAGCAGCCAACTTAAGACCATGGGCCTTGCCAATGAGCGCTAACATCATGTCAATCGCGGCCGTTCCCCCCGCACAGCTCATGCGCCTCTCGCCCCACTCGTAGAGTTCATCGGTGACTTTGATTGTTGGGTAGCGCTCTTGGAACGCCAACTGCGCCTCCCAATGCAAAGTCACCGTGTGGCCTTGTAAAAGGCGCGCTTGGGCCAACAAAAAAGCCCCAGTGTCTAACGCGCCTAACGTTGCGCCACTGCGATCCCATTGCCGCAAGCAGTCCCCCATCTCACGGAGGTAATACTGCAAGGGGTTAAAGCCGGCAACCACAAACAAGGTCTGA
>SXSX01000162.1 GCA_005793295.1 Burkholderiales bacterium
AAGTGTAGCAGCAAAGATTTCCGTTTTTCCTCTGATGCTCGGTGACTGGGTGCATTGGCAGCCGCCTTACTCTAGTTGTTATGTCTAAGCCATAATTGATGTTTACGCAAAGTAAACCGTTTTTTTACCCCGCAAATTATCAGGAGCATTTCATGGAAATCGCAGGAAAAGTTTTTATCGTCACTGGTGGCGCATCAGGTTTGGGTGAAGGCACGGCTCGCATGCTCAGTGCCAAAGGCGGGATCGTAGTTGTGGCCGATATGCAGGCTGAAAAAGGCGAGGCGATTGCGAAAGAGATCGGTGGTGCCTTTGTGAAATGTGATGTGAGCAACGAAGCCGATGGTCAAGCCGTCGTTAGCAAAGCGGTTTCCATGGGCAAGCTGATGGGCTTGGTCAATTGCGCGGGCATTGCGCCAGCAGAAAAAACAGTAGGTAAAAACGGGGCCCACAGTTTGGCGGTTTTTGGCAAGTGCATCACAGTTAATTTGATTGGCAGCTTCAACATGATTCGCTTGGCCTCGGATGCCATGTGCAAGAACGAGCCCGAATCCACAGGTGAGCGCGGAGTGATGATTTCGACTGCTTCGGTGGCTGCCTATGATGGACAGATTGGCCAAGCCGCATACAGCGCTTCCAAAGGCGGCATCGTTAGTATGACCTTACCCATTGCGCGTGATTTAGCCCGCAACGGCATTCGCAACATGACGATTGCCCCTGGAATTTTTGGCACGCCCATGATGTTTGGAATGCCCCAAGAGGTTCAAGACTCTTTGGCAGCAAGCGTTCCCTTCCCCTCTCGTTTAGGTACACCGCAAGACTACGCCAAGCTGGCACTCCATATTTTTGAGAACGACATGCTCAACGGCGAAGTGATCCGTTTAGACGGTGCGATTCGTTTGGCTCCCCGCTAAACAGAGCGAATAAAATCGAAAGCTGTCCGTTTTTAATTTTCAAGCGAGCTATTCATGAACCAGCAGGAAATTCTGGCCCAATTTGGCCCCCGTGAAGCGATGGAGTACGACGTTGTCGTCGTTGGAGGCGGCCCTGGTGGCCTTTCTACGGCTATCCGCATCAAACAACTGGCCCAACAGCACGGCAAAGAAGTTTCTGTGGTGGTCTTAGAAAAAGGCTCTGAAGCAGGCGCCCACATTTTGTCAGGCGCCATCATGGACCCCAAAGCACTGACAGAGCTCATTCCCAATTGGAACGAACTCGGTGCGCCTTTGAACCAGCCGGTGACTGACGATGCGGTCACTTTTTTGGGAGAAAAATCCGCATTTCGAATGCCGAATTTTTTACTTCCACCGTTTGCCCACAACGATGGCAACTACATTGTCAGCCTCGGTGCGGTGACACGTTGGATGGCTGAGCAAGCCGAAGCTTTAGGCGTTGAGATTTTCCCGGGGTTTGCAGCCGCTGAAGTTTTGTACAACGACGATGGCTCCGTCAAAGGGGTGGCCACTGGCAACATGGGTGTTGGCAAAGACGGCGTACCCGGAGAGAATTTTCAGATCGGTATGGAACTCCTAGGCAAGTACACGGTTTTTGCCGAAGGGGCTCGCGGCCATTTGGGTAAACAATTGATTGCCAAGTACAAACTCGACGAAGGCAAAGATCCGCAAAGCTTTGGCATTGGGATCAAAGAACTTTGGGAAATTGACCCGTCGCGCCATACCCCAGGCTTTGTGATGCACACTGCGGGTTGGCCGATGCAGCCAGATACCTATGGCGGCGCTTTTCTGTACCACCTAGATGGCAACAAGGTGGCCTTGGGCTTTATCACCGGCTTGGGTTACAGCAACCCGTATCTCAGCCCGTTTGAAGAATTCCAGCGCTGGAAAACCCACCCGAACATTCGCTACTATTTTGAAAATGAAAAAGGCGAAATCACAGGCAAGCGATTGGCTTATGGCGCTCGCGCTATTAACGCCAGCGGCCTGTCGTCTTTGCCTAAAACCGTTTTTCCAGGTGGTGCGTTGATTGGATGTAACGCAGGCTACTTGAACGTGAGCCGGATCAAAGGCAGCCACGCTGCCATCAAAACCGGCATGCTCGCCGCACATGCTGCGTTTGATGCGGTTGTTGCAGGACGTCAGCACGATGAGCTCAGCGCTTACCCTGAGGCTTTTGAAGCCAGTTGGTTGCACACCGAACTTAACAAAGACCGCAACTTTAAAAACTGGTTCAAAAAAGGCCTAACCATAGCGACTTTGATGAACGGGTTCGAGCAGTTTGTATTACGTGGACATATTCCTTGGACACTGCGCCGTGACAAGCCTGACCATGCGTATTTAAAACCTGCGGCACAGTGCACGCCCATTGACTACCCCAAACCCGACGGCAAGCTCACGTTTGACCGACTCAGCAGCGTTTTTATCAGCAATACCAACCACGAAGAACAGCAACCTGCGCACTTAACTTTGAAAGACGCGTCAGTTCCAGTTGGAATCAATCTCAGTATTTACGCTGGTCCTGAAGCGCGCTATTGCCCTGCTGGTGTTTACGAGTTTGTCAAAAACGATGACAATAGCGATCGTTTGCAAATCAACGCGCAAAACTGTGTGCACTGCAAAACGTGCGACATCAAAGACCCCACACAAAACATCGTCTGGGTCACGCCTGAGGGCGGCGGCGGACCCAACTACGCTGGGATGTAAATGAAAAAATACAGCGAAGAACACGTCTGGATCGCAATTGAAGCTTCGAGCCCTGTGCTTGCAACCGTCGGCATCACAGTCCACGCCCAAGACGTTCTTGGGGATATCGTGTTCGTGGACTTGCCAGCTATTGGCGCTGTTTTTGAAGCAGGTGCGACCGCTGGGGTTGTAGAGTCTGTCAAAGCAGCCGCCGACGTATACATTCCTGCGGGAGGAACCGTGGTGGAAGTGAACGAGGCTTTACGGGCGGATCCTTCGCTTGCCAACACCGACCCACTAGGCGCAGGTTGGTTTTTCAAAATCACCCTCACCCATGCGCAAGAACTGGTTGCCTTGATGGATGAAGCGGCGTATGCGAATTTTGCGCCTTAAGTGTTGACTATGCGCGTGCTGAGCCTCATCGCGCCGATGACGCAACTCAACACGCCCTACCCTTCAACGGCCTACCTCACCGGATTTTTACGAAGCCAAGGTATTGAGTCAGTACAAGAGGACTTGGCACTCAAGCTGGTGCTGGCTCTATTTACGCCCGAAGGTTTGCAGTCGGTCTACGACAAAGCCAACACGCTAGAAGTTGCCAAACGCAGCGCCAGCGTGAACTACTTCCTTGATTTCTTTGACAGTTATGTCAGCACCATCGCGCCCACGATTGCTTTTTTGCAGGGGCGCGATTCCACGCTGAGTCACCGCATTGCAGGCAGAGGCTTTTTACCTGAAGGGCCTCGCTTTGCAGCTTTAGATGCGTATGGCGACAGCGAAGCCGCTGACCCGCTGGCTTGGGCCTTTGGCGCTCTGGGACAGCAAGACCGCGCCCGCCACCTCGCCACGCTCTACCTCAACGACCTGGCAGACGTTTTGCGCGATGCCATTGATCCGCGCTTTGAGTTTGTGCGCTACGGCGAATCATTAGCCAGTAGCCAAGCTTCTTTTGAGCCTTTGGCTCTAGCGCTTGCTGCAGAGCCCACGCTCATCGATACTCTTCTTCATAACTTAACGCGCCAAGCGCTTGACCACCACCAGCCCAATTTGGTACTTTTATCAGTTCCTTTTCCTGGAACCGTTTACGCCGCGCTGCGCATTGCGCAAACCATCAAAGCCCATTACCCCAAAATCAAAATTGCTATGGGCGGGGGCTATGTCAATACCGAATTGCGTGAGATGTCGGAGCCTAGGCTATTTGACTTCGTTGACTTTGTTACCCTGGACTCTGGCGAGCGCCCCTTGTTAGCGCTTTTGGATCACCTACAAGGTAAACGCTCTGCACAGCGCTTGGTGCGAACTTTTGTACGCGACGCCAGCAGTGGCTTAGTTCAAAAAATGCAGTGGGCCGAACCTGATGTTGCGTTTGAAGATATTGGAACCCCAACGTGGGATGGCTTGCCTTTGGATAAATGCTTATCCTTACTCGACATGCTCAATCCTATGCACAGGCTTTGGAGCGATGGTCGCTGGAACAAGCTAACGATT
>SXSX01000163.1 GCA_005793295.1 Burkholderiales bacterium
ACTCCTTAGAGATTCTATGCAAGCCAGTAAAAAAGGCGCCACAAGCTAACGGGTCGTCTTTCCCCTGAGAATACCTTGGTTGGGTCCTCTTTTTTTTACCCGCTCGTATTTTCATGCCCCTTTGCTCCGTTGCCTTTTCACGCTTCACTTCCCGCTGCCTTGCGGCCGGTTTGGCGGCGCTGGTCTTGGTTCCGTTAGCTTGGAGTTTGTTAGGCGCAATATCGGCGGCGTGGGACTTGGCTGCGTGGAAGGCATTGCTAGCGCAGCCGCAACTCACAACTGCTTTGGGCTTGAGCCTTTGGACGGGCCTGGCTTCTACCGCGCTGGCGTGGGCTGGGGCTTCGGTGTTGTTGTCGGGCCGCTGGAGCAGTAAGGTGCCTGCGATGTTGGCGATCCCTCATGCGGCGTTTGCGATTGGGGTGGTGCTCTTGGTTTCGCCGAGCGGGTGGTTGTTGCGCTTGGTGGCGAACTTTTGGGGTTGGGTTGGGGGCGTGGGCTTGGAGTCGCCCCCGGATTGGCCGACCACCCAAGACCCGTGGGGTGTGGGCTTGGTGGTGGTTTTGGCTTTGAAGGAGATGGTGTTTTTACTCTGGATGGGCCTGGCGGTTTTGCAGCGGCCCGATTTTTCAAAGCGCCTTCGTTTGGAGATGCAGTTGGCGCAGAGCATGGGGTACTGCAAAAGTACGGCTTGGTGGCGCGTGGGTTGGCCGCAGTTGGCGCCGCGGCTGCTTACGCCACTTTGCGCGGTGTTGGCGTACAGCCTGTCGGTGGTGGATGTGGCGCTGGTGATTGGCCCCACCGCGCCGCCGACCTTGGGCGTGTTGGCTTGGCAGTGGTTGCAAGACGCTGACCCGAATACCCAAGCGCAAGGCGCAGCGGCGGCGGGCTTGCTGTTGGCAGCAACCGTTTTAATTGGAGCGCTGACGGTGGTGCTCTATCGCGCAGTGTGGCGTCCTTGGGCGCAGCAAATGCGAACGCGCGGTGCTGCGCCCCTGACTGCACAAGCACACACGCACGCACAGCGTCACACGCCCACATCGGCTTGGGCGCTGCTAGCGGTGTACAGCGCGGTGGGGGTGGCCCTGGGCTTGGCCAGCGTCACGGGGGTCTGGTTGTTTCCGGCCTTGTGGCCGCAGTCGTGGACGGTCGATGCATGGGCCTCAGTGGCAACGGACGGCGACACGCTGTGGGACAGCGTGTGGCTGGGCTGGGCCAGTGCGGGTGCGGCCACTGTGTGGGTGCTCTTGGTGTGGGAGCTCTGGCCTGTGCCTTGGCGCAGCAAGGGGCGGGGCGGGGTTGTCATCGCCCTCCTTTGTCTACCCTTGTTGTTGCCAGCAGCTCTGTGGGCCGTGGGCTTACACCGCTTGACTTTGGACTGGGGCTGGGATACCAAGGCCAGCGGCGTATGGTTGGCCCACACCTTGGGCGTGGTGCCCTATGTAGCGCTTGCGCTGTATGGGCCGCTGCAAGGATTTGATCCTCGCTTTCGCTCCGTAGCGGCTACTTTGGGACACGGCCGCTGGACCTTTGTTTGGCGGGTGCAGTGGCCGCTCTTGCGCGGGGCGATTGCAGCGGCTTTTGCGGTGGGGTTTGCGGTGAGCGTGGCGCAGTATTTGCCGACCTTGTATGTTGGCGCTGGCCGGTTCGATACGGTGACAACGCAAGCGGTGGCACTGTCTTCTGGCGGGCAGCGGTCTTTGATGGCGGCCTACGCGGCGCTGCAATGGGTGTTGCCTGCGCTGGTGTTTGCGCTGGCCACGTGGCTCGGGCGGGCGCGGCGCTTTGGGTCGACGGCCTTTCAAGCTGGTCCTGCAGCTGAATTAGGATAGCTTGGCCTATGTCTCTTCATATCCACCTTCAGTCTTTGCGAACGCCCTCACGCGTCTTAATGGAAAACCTGACGCTAGAAGTTGCTGCTGGCACGGTACATACAGTCATGGGGCCTAGCGGCTCGGGCAAGACGAGCCTGCTGGGGGCCGTATGCGGAACGCTAGACGCAGGCCTGCAGTTTGAAGGCCGAATTACCTTGAACGGCCAGCGCATTGACAACTTACCTACGCCTGCGCGGCGGGTGGGCTTGTTGTTGCAAGACGATTTGTTGTTTGCGCACATGACGGTTCAAGAGAACTTGCTTTTTGCCGTGCCAAAAGGGCCGAAAGCGCAGCGGCATGACCAAGTCGGACAAGCCTTGATCAATATCGAAATGCAAGACTTTGCTGGTGCCGACCCTGCGACGCTTTCTGGCGGACAACGCGCCCGCGTTGCGTTGGCGCGGGCGCTGTTGGCCCAGCCGCAGGCTTTGCTTTTGGATGAGCCGTTTTCTAAACTCGATATGCGTTTGCGCGAGCGGATGCGGGCGTTGGTATTTGGCGCGATCGCAAAGCGCGGCATTGCGGCACTCTTGGTAACGCACGACAGCGCCGACATCGCCAACCCCCGACAATGCACCCATGTTTGACCGCCTAGCCACCCGCTTGATTCGCCCCGCCGTAAACGGCTTGGCTGCGCCCTTGGCCCGCGCTGGCGTTCAGGCTAATACCGTTACTTGGGTGGGTTTGGGCTTGGGGTTGGGCGCTGCGGCCTCGATTGCGAATGGTTTCTTTGCGCTGGGTGGGGTGGTGATTGTGTTGTCGCGGGCCTGCGACGCTTTAGACGGGGCGATTGCGCGACAAACGCACGCCACCGACCTCGGCGGTTTTTTAGACATCGCTTTAGACTTTGTTTTTTACGCCAGTATTCCTTTGGCTTTTGCGATTGAAAACCCAACGCACAACGCGCTGGCAGCGGCTGTTTTGCTTGCGGCATTTATTGGGACAGGAACTAGTTTTTTGGCTTTTGCGGTGATCGCGGCCAAGCGCAATATGAACAACGTCGCTTACCCGAACAAGTCGTTTTACTTTTTGGGTGGGCTCACCGAAGGGTTTGAAACGCTGGTGTGTTTTATCGCCATGTGTGGCTGGCCTGCGTATTTTTCAGCGCTGGCATTTGGTTTTTCAGCGCTGTGTTTGGTGACCTTGTGTAGCCGCATTGCGTGGGGAATCCGGGCTTTTTCTGACCCAAAGGCGGGCTAATCCATGCGGCGTTTTTCTCCCGTTTTAGCTTTCGCACTCATTGCGGTTTTGGCACTGGGCTTGGTGCTAGGGTTGACCTGGGGTCTGGGCGCGTACCCTGATATTGGGACGCTTCAAAACCATTACGCCGAATTACAAAACTGGTACGTTGACGCGCCATGGACGGTTCGCGGCGCTTTTTTTGGTGTTTATGTTTTAGCCGCGAGCGTTTCCGTGCCGGGGATCGTGTTGTTGACGCTGGCAGGCGGCGCGGTGTTGGGTTTTGGTTGGGGGCTGCTTTTGGTGTCGTTTGCGTCAAGCATCGGTGCGACTCTGTCGTTTTGGATGGCGCGGTATTTGTTTCGGGACTGGGCCGTTTCACGTTTGGGCTCGCGTTTCAAAATGTTGCATGCGGGAATGGAGCGCGAAGGGGCTTTGTATTTATTAAGCTTGCGCTTGATTCCCTTGGTGCCTTTTATCGCCGTGAATTTGGCGATGGGGTTGACCCGCATTCGCACCAGAACGTTTTACGCGGTGAGTCAAATTGGCATGCTCTTGGGTACCGCTGTTTATATTCATGCAGGAACCCGGCTGGCCCAGCTTCAATCGACGGCGGATATTTTGAGTTCGGATGTGCTGGGTGCTTTGGTGCTTTTAGGCTTGCTGGTCGGCGGCATGCCGATCGCTGCACCGTGGCTCTTAGACAAACTTCGGCAGCGACGCGCGTTGCGCCCGTGGCGCGGGCAGCGCCCCAAGACGTTTGATCGCAATGTGGTGGTGATTGGCGCAGGCGCAGGCGGTTTGGTCAGCGCGTATATCGCAGCAAGCGCCCAAGCCAAAGTCACGCTGGTAGAAGCCAAAGCCATGGGCGGTGACTGTTTGAATTACGGCTGCGTTCCGAGCAAAGCGTTGATTCAAAGCGCCAAGGTCGCACACCTTGCCCGAACTGCTGCGCCGTTTGGCGTCATGACGAGCACGGTGAGCGTGGACTGGCCTGCTGTGATGCGCCGCATTCGCGCAGTGATTACGTCTATCGCACCGCACGACAGCGCAGCGCGTTACCAAGCGATGGGGGTGGATGTGCGCGAAGGCCACGCAACGATTCTCAACCCTTGGACAGTTGAAATTTCCAGCCCTGGCCAAACCCCTCAACGTTTGACAACCCGCAGCATCGTGATCGCTACTGGCGCACAAGCTATCGTTCCCGCAATTCCCGGCCTCCAAGAAGTCGGCTTTGCCACCAGCGACACGCTCTGGGAGCAACTTGAACAGTATTCCTCTGTTCCTAAGCGCATCGTGATTTTGGGCGGTGGCCCAATAGGTTGCGAATTGGCTCAGGCCTTGGCACGTTTGGGTGCGAAGGTCACGCTGGTTGAAAGCGCTGCGCGGGTGTTGGTGCGAGAAGACCGTGAGGTTTCAAGCCTGGTTAAAAACGCACTGGCCGCTGACGGCGTTGAGGTTTTGACGTCACACACCGCGCTGCGCTTTGAAACGCCAAACGACGGTAACGGCCAAGAAAAAACCCTTTGGCTGGTTAACACTGGTTCCGCGCAAGACGAAATAAACAATGAATTTTCCCTGCCTTTTGATTTGCTTTTGTGCGCTGTGGGTCGCCGTGCGCGTTTAGGCAGTTTGGGGCTCGAAGCATTAGGAATTTCTACCGAACACACCGTTCACACCAACGACTATTTGCAAATCGTGATCCCCAACATCTTTGCCGCAGGCGACGTTGCAGGGCCCTACCAATTCACCCACACCGCAGCACATCAAGCATGGTATGCAACGATGAACGCCTTGTTTGGAGACTTCAAGCGTTTTAAGGTGAGTTACCACGCTGTTCCTTGCGTGACCTTTGTAGCACCAGAAGTAGCGCGGGTCGGCTTGAACGAACAGGACGCACTCGCACAAGGCGTGGCATACGAAGTCACCCGTTTTGATGTGGCTGATTTAGACCGCGCTTTGTGTGATGCCGCCAACCCAAAAACGTCACCGTCGGGCTGGGTCAAAGTGTTGACCGCTCCGGGCCGTGGGACGATTTTGGGGGTGACGATTGTGGCCGCGCATGGAGCCGAGATGCTGGCGGAATATGTGTTGGCCATGCGCCACGGCCTCAGCCTCAACCACGTTCTACAAACCGTGCACACTTACCCCACATGGGGTGAAGCGAATAAATATGCCGCTGGAATATGGCGACGAGCGCATGCACCCCAGTGGGCTTTAACGTTATCACGCCGCTTGCACGATTGGCGCAGAGGCTAAAGCCATTCCAGAGAATAAAGAGAAAACCCAGCGCATGCAAAATATTCCTACCCCCGTTCTGCGCGATCTGGTTTTGATCGGGGGCGGGCACAGCCATGTGGGTGTGCTCAAGGCCTTTGGGATGCAGCCGCTGCCAGGGGTTCGGATTACCTTAATCTGTACCGACGCCCATACGCCGTACTCAGGGATGTTGCCCGGCTACGTGGCAGGCCATTACGACTTTGACTCGGTGCATCTTGATTTGCTACGCCTTTGCGTCTTTGCAGGAGCGCGGTTTATCCAAGCCGAAGTCACTGGCATTGATCGAAACCATCGCAAAGTGCACTTGCGCAGCCGACCGGCCTTGGACTACGACGTGGTCTCGATCAACACGGGATCCACTCCGCAAACCGGAAACATTGCCGGCGCAGCAGAGTTCGCTGTTTGCGTCAAACCGATTGCCTCTTTTAACCAACGTTGGCTGGCTTTGTTGGCGCAGGTCCGCCAAGGCGTGGGGCCCAAGCGCATCGCGGTGGTGGGTGCGGGAGCCGGCGGGGTGGAGTTGTTACTGGCGATGCAGCACCGTTTAGACAAAGAGATTCGCGCGCTCCAGCCCAACGCTGCGCCCATTGCATTCGAACTTTTTACAGCCAGCGCGCATATTTTGCCGACCCACAATGCGCGGGTTCAAAATCGATTTGCAACGTTATTAAAAAGCCGTAAGGTTAGGGTGCATTGCAACGCGCGTATCGACCAAGTCAGCGCCCAAGGCGTTCACCAATCAGGCCTAGAACCTTTAGATGCAAATCGCTGGACGGCCGCCGACGCGGTTTTTTGGGTCACCCAAGCAGGTGGTGGTGCGTGGCTCCAAGACACGGGCTTGGCGTGTGACGCCCACGGATTTGTCCGCGTGAACGCGCAGCTGCAATCGATTTCCGACACCCGCATTTTTGCGGCGGGTGACGTAGCGAGCATGGAAGGCTTCGCGCTCGAAAAAGCTGGCGTTTTTGCCGTGCGCATGGGGATGCCACTGGCGCGAAATTTGCGCAATGCCTTGCTTGGCAAGCCTTTGAAGACGTACCATCCCCAAACCCGTTGGCTGGCCCTGATCAGCACCGGGGACCGCTATGCGGTGGCTTCGCGCGGGGCTTTGGATTTTGCTGGTACGTGGGTTTGGCGCTGGAAAGACTGGATTGATCGGCGCTTTATGGCGCGATTCACCGACCTTGGAATTGCGCAGATGGCTACGCCCGATTCCTCTGATGCAACTGCGCCTGCATTTGCAGATCAAAGTGAAGATGAATCCGAACAAGCGCTCTCCGCGCTAGCGATGCGCTGCGGTGGTTGCGGGGCCAAAGTGGGGGCCAGCGTTTTAGCCCCCGCCTTGGCGGCGTTGGTTCCGCTTTACAACCCTGCGGTCTTAGTCGGCCTCCAATCTCCCGACGACGCGGCTATCGTTCAAGTCCCTGAGGGCTATGCGCTGGTGCACACGGTTGATTTCTTTCGGGCCTTTGTTGACGACCCGTACCGGTTTGGAAAAATTGCGGCCAACCACGCCTTGGGCGATATTTTTGCGATGGGTGCCCAGCCCCAAACCGCTACGGCGATTGCCACCGTACCCCCTGGGCTAGACCGCCAAACGCAGGCCACATTGACCCAAATGATGACGGGCGCGGTTGAAGTTCTCAACGCGGCGGGCTGCACGTTGGTCGGCGGACATACCGGAGAAGGCCAAGAACTGGCTTTGGGTTTTGCGATCAACGGCTTGGTTGCGGTTTCGCCAAACGGCGAACTCCAAGGGGTCATGCGCAAAGCGGGAATGCAAGCGGGTGATGTGCTCCTACTCACCAAGCCTTTGGGAACCGGCACCTTGTTTGCCGCGCACGCTTTGGGCTTAGCGCGAGGCCGCTGGATTGAAGCCGCTTTGCGCCACATGGAACAATCCAATTTTGGCGCAGCGCAAACGCTGCAAGCCCATGGCGCTCACGCTTGCACCGACGTCACCGGCTTTGGGTTGTTGGGGCATTTGGTCGAAATGACGCGGCCCTCAGGTGTCGATGCCGAAATCAACTTGAGCGCTTTGCCAGTCCTTGACGGTGCTTTGGAGTGCTTAGGTTTGGGGCAGCTAAGTTCCCTGCACAACGCCAATGCCCGAATGCGCTCGGCGCTGGCCAATGCCGATGAAGTCGAGCCAAGGCAAACACAGCGTTTGTCTTTATTGTTTGACCCCCAAACGGCAGGAGGTTTACTTACCAGCCTTCCTGTATCACAGGCCGCAGCGTGCCTGCAAGCCTTGCAGGCGCAAGGCTATTCGGGCAGCGCCATCATCGGGCGGGTGTTGCCCTTAGGCGACGGAAACGGGCCGATCCGGCTGTTGGACGGCCCCCCGCAGAACATGGAACAATAGAGCCATGACCGAAGACGCCGATCAAGCGAACTCCACCCCAACCCAAGAACCCGCTGCGGCCCCCAGCCCCAAGCATGTGGTGCTATGGGGTGCGGGGCTTGCTAACCTACGCTTTCTCGCCGCTTTTGCCAAACACCCTACGCCCCATACCCACATCAGCCTGATCACACCCCTCAGTACCGTGATCAACCCCCGGCGCTTAGCCGAGTGGGTTGCGGGAACCCTGCCATTGGATGCCTGCGCTAACAATATCGCACAAGGCGTGGAGCGCAGCGGCGTGCAATGGATTCAAAATAACGCCGTCGCCTTAGACGCAGCCGCACACACCCTTCAGCTTGATGATGGGACAACCCTCGCGTTTGACTTCCTTTCAATCAACACCACGGCTAAGTCTCAACGCGACAGCAATGAAATGAATCTTCCCGGTGTGCGTGAACACGCCATGTCTGTTGCGCCCTTAGAAAAATTTGCCAGCCTTTGGCCACGGGTGTGTGAGCTGGGTAAGACCCGGCCCTTGCGCCTCTCTGTCATTGGCACGGGAACCCAAGCGTTTGAGTTGGCAATGGCGATTCGACACCGTATGCCGCTTGCTGCAGTCACTTGGCTACCCGGCCCCTCTGAGCCACAGCAGAGCTACCCCGCTGAATTACACCAACACATGCGTGCAGCCCTGAAAGCGCAGCGTGTGGACGTGCTGTTTGAGCCGGTCACGGCGCTCACGCATGACGACGTATGGCTGACCGGCAGCACGCGCTTGGCCTGCGATGTACCCATCTTGGTGCTCCCCCAACCCGTACCAGAATGGTTAGAAAGCAGCGGTCTCAACACCACTGAAGTATTGCGCTTTGGTGAAGAGCCAAGCACCAGTGTGGCCACCGATGCGTTTGAACGCAGCACCAACCATCCTCAGGTATTTTTTGTTCACGAAGACAGTGCCGTGTTGGCGCACAACCTCAGCGCTGCGCTGTCACCCGAGAAACCGCACACACTGCGAGCCGCCACCAAAGATCCACTGAAGATATTTTTTGCAGCCCGACACCATGCCATTGCTTATTGGCGCGGGCGCAGCGCCCAAGGGCGTTGGGTGAAATGGCTTAAAAGATACTTAAAGTTATGATCACCGTTATGCTTTCACGCTAGGAGAATACGATGACCCAACCCATAGAAAACGCTGCTGTGAAAGCCCCCGAACGCAAAGTCGATGCCCTACTTGCGCATTACAGCCTGAGCCACACCCACCCCGTCAATGAGCTGATTCATTACATCGCTATTCCCGCCATCATGCTGAGCTTGGCGGGTTTGATGTTTGCGATTCACCCTGCCGTTGTTTTGGTATTTTTTGGGGCCAGCTTGGTGTACTACGCCCGCTTGTCTGGGCCTTTCACGATCTGCATGTTGCTGGGCACCTCGGTGCTTTTGACCATTGTGGACGCCCTCAACCAGCGCGGTATTTTGGTCACTACAAGCGTGGCAATTTTTGTGGTCGCTTGGATTTTTCAGTTCATCGGCCACCACCTCGAAGGTAAAAAACCCTCTTTTTTTGAGGACATCCAATACCTGTGGGTCGGCCCGTTGTTTGTATTAAGCAAAGTCTTTACACGTTTAGGTTTGCATTGGTAGATATTTCAGGGATGGGTAGCAGAACTTAGGGAAAACCCTTATAGTAGGGTCTATGCTCCTCTTCCAGTCCATGTTGCATGAGCTTTGGCACGCGGCCCGGGCTTTGCTTCATCCCCATCTCAAAACCGCTGACCTGCAGCGCCATATCAGCCACGCGGCGGTGGCTGTCGTGCCTATCCGCGCCTTGGCTGAGCGCCACAGAAAATCAGTTTTATCCCATTTACTCGAGTTGCCCCCCGAAGACCGCTATTTGCGCTTTGGGTACGCGGCACAAGACTCCCAAATTGAGCGCTATGCAGAGGGACTCGACTTTGTCAAAGACAAAGTGTTTGGCATCTTTGACCGGCGCTTGCGCCTGATCGCCGTGGCGCATTTGGCGTACTCCCAAGACAGCCACTTTGAGACCTGCGCTGAGTTCGGCGTCTCGGTTTTATCCCATGCCCGCAGCCGTGGCTTAGGAAGCAAGCTTTTTGCACGAGCCCAGGTCCATGCCACCAACGACCGAATTTCCTTGATGTTTATCCACGCATTAAGTGAAAACACCGCCATGCTAAAAATCGCGCGGCGGGCGGGCGCAACGGTCGAGCGCGAGGGCAGTGAATCGGATGCTTATCTGCGCTTACCTGCCCCGTCGATGCACACCCGCATGAGTGAAATTATCGATGACCAAATTGCCGATACCGACTACCGGCTCAAAGTGCAAGCCAAGCAATTTTGGGAAATACTGGCTGACGTCCAAGAGGTGCGCCGCTTAACGCAAGACGCACAAAGCAAAGTCTCCCCTTAAGGCGCCCACCGATTTTCACACCAGCGCAGCACGCATCGGCTATCCTAGCGACTTCGCAACCACGGCATCCCCTGCCCCACGTCAGTGTCAGACCCCCACCCCGCGTATTCCCCTGAAAAAGAAGACAAACGTACTTTTCTTCAAAAGCTCGCTGAATTTATTCACCCGGGCCCTGACTCTACCGACGAGTTGATTGAAACCTTGGCCGAGGCCGAAGACAACAAAATTATTGGAGCCCAGTCCCGGGCGATGCTCGAAGGCGTGATTCGCATGGCCGATATGACCGCCGGCGACGTGATGGTTCCTGCAACGCGGATGGACGTGATCGACATTCAAGCGCCCATGGACGACTTGATGCACACCGTCATTGACACTGCCCACTCGCGTTTTCCGGTATTTGAGGGTGAGCGTGAAAACATCATTGGCACGCTGATGGCCAAAGATTTACTCAAACTCCAACGTGCCCCTGAATTAAATATTCGCGCTTTATTACGCCCTGCTGTTTTTGTTCCGGAGACCAAAGGTTTGAACGACCTTTTGCGAGACTTTCGCGGTTACCGCAACCATTTGGCGATCGTGATTGATGAGTTTGGGCGGGTTGCAGGTTTGATCACGATTGAAGATGTTTTAGAACAAATCGTCGGCGAGATTGAAGATGAGTTTGACATTGAAGACGACGAAGGCGATATCTTCGCCTTGGCAGACCAAACCTTCCGCGTTGGCGGCGATACGCCGATTGAGCGCGTGAACACGGCCTTTGGCGTGCAGGTTCAAGGCAGCGAACCCGAAGACGACTTTGACACGATTGGCGGCCTGATTGCGCACGCCATGGGGCATGTTCCCAAACGCGGGGAGCGCCATGTGGTGGCTGGCTTGCAGTTTGTCGTCTTGCACACCAAGGGCGGCGCAGTGCGCTGGTTCAAAGTGTCTTCTGTGGCGCAAGCGCCCAAGGCCTAACAACCGTGTGGCCGCTGCTTTTTCTTGCGGCGCTGTGCCACGCTGCAAGTATCGCGTGGCCTTTTCAATTGGGCTTTGAAAACGGCCAATCGCTGTGGGTGTTGCAATGGCTCTCCATGGCTGGTTTGGGATTCGCGTTACAAAAAGCCCAAAGCGCGCGCCACGCCTTTGCGATCGGACAAGGCTTTGCCACCCTCGCTTTAAGCGCAACGTTTTGGTGGTTGTTTGTTGCGATGCATACCTACGGTGGATTGCCAGCGGTCTTGGCCGTCCTGGCGATCGTGGCCTTGGCCGCAGCCCTTGGTCTTTATTACGCTTTGGCTTGTGCGCTGTGGTGGTGGCTGGCCCAGAAAAATCCCCGTCACGCGGCGCTGGCCTTTGGAGCGTTGTGGACGATTGCAGAGTTAGCGCGTGGCACGTGGCTCACGGGGTTTGGCTGGGGTGCAGGCGGTTACGCCCACCTGGATGGACCCTTGGCGTTTTATATTCCTTGGTTGGGCGTGTACGGCGTTGGGGCACTATCGGCTTGGGCGGGGATGGCGCTGGCCCAGGGGAAAAACGGACCACGCTGGCAATGGGCTGCGCTGGCCTTGCTTCTTGTTGTTTCAGTTGTAATTCCACATGCCAATGACCGCTTCAGCCGCAGCAACGGAGAACTCAGCGTTACGGTCTTACAAGGCAATATCGCGCAAAACGAAAAGTTTGAAGCCCGTACCGGTATTGCCCAATCGCTGGAGTGGTACCGCCAATCGCTTTTTATCGCAAAGACGCAGCTGGTAGTGGCCCCTGAAACTGCGCTTCCGGTTTTGCCGCAGCAACTTCCCCCGCAGTATTGGAATGATTTACGAACCCACTTTCAGCGCAATGGCCAAGCCGCGCTCGTCGGCATTCCTTTGGGGGACAACACCTTGGGCTACACCAATTCGGTGGTGGGTTTCCTGCCTGAGTCCAAAGAGGTATTGCGTTACGACAAACACCATTTGGTTCCCTTTGGTGAATTTATACCGCCGCTGTTTCGCTGGTTCACCGAATTGATGCACATCCCCTTAGGCGACTTCAACCGCGGCGCAGTAGCACAGCCACCCTTCGCCTTTGCAGGCCAGCGCCTCGCGCCGCATATTTGTTACGAAGATTTGTTTGGCGAGGAACTCGCGCAGCGCTTTGCCGAGACCGCTTCCAGCCCCACGGTGTTTGTCAATCTCAGCAATATCGCGTGGTTTGGCGACACCGTTGCGATTGACCAGCACCTCAATATTGCGCGGATGCGGGCCTTGGAGTTTGAGCGGCCTTTTGTTCGCGCCACCAACACCGGAGCCACCGTATTGATTGACCACCACGGACACGTGACTCATTCGGTGCCCCGATTAACGCAAGCCATTTTGGTCGGCGAGGTGAACGCCCGCGAAGGAATCACGCCTTACGCGTGGTGGGCGAGCCGCTTTGGTTTATGGCCGCTTTGGCTCATCTGCATCGCACTGGCAGTGTTTAGCTTTGCCCCATTCGCACCAATTGGCCTGGGCGGGCGTCCGAAATAACGCCGTTAGCTTGCACCTGTTCTCCTGCAACCCAGGTGGCGACGTAGCCCTTGGCCCGCTGCACGAAACGCTTACCGCCGGCGGGTAAATCGTGTTCGAGCTTGGGCAGCCCCACGCTGAGTTGGGCTGGGTCAATCGCATTCAAATCGGCCCGCATGCCCGGAGCAATCACCCCGCGATCGGTTAACCCCAAATAGCGCGCGTTGCGCTGGGTCAGCATCTCGACCGCCCGCTCCAAAGGGAGCGCATCGCGACCCCGGTCTCTAACCCAGTGGGTCAACATAAAGGTAGTGAAGCTGGCATCACACACCGTACCCACATGGGCGCCCGCGTCGCTCAGGCTGCTTAGCGCACGCGGATGGTCTAGCATTTTGCGTACCGCGTCTAGTGAACCTTCGTTGTAGTTAAAAATCGGAAAGTAAATTAACCCTTCACCGCTGCCTGCGCACAGGTGGTCGTAGATCGCTTCTAACGCAGATATGCCCGATTGCTTCGCACGGACCAAAAAGCTTTGCATCACCGAAGGCTCGTAGTTCAGGGTGCCTTCCAGCGCAAACATCCGCCCGCTGATTAGTTCAATTTTTGCCAGCAAGAGATCTACCAATGGCGGAATGGCGCTGCCGTCACCAGCCAATCGCTCTGATTTTTCTTGCAACAGGCGGGCTTTGCGTTCGGGTTCGCGCAGCGCTGCCGCCCTCTCTGCCAGCGGCAAATGGGCCACGGCTTTGTAGGAAGCAAAGCCCATGAAAGGATGAAAGCTGGCCTCCAACCCAATCAATACCCCAATACCCCGCGCAGCCGTTTGCAAATACAAAGGCAGGCCTTGGGCAACGGCTGCGTCCACCCGCGATTGAATTTTGAGGTACTGCTCACCGCCCGGGTCGCGCTGCAACCAAGTTAAAGACACGGGCTTACCACTGGCTTGGGCCAAGGTTTCCACCAAATCAAACTCTGCGTCAAACTCACCAGGCCCTTGCAACAGGTTGTAATCACTGACCAACTGAATGACTCCGTGGTTCAAACCTTTCAAAGCACCAGCCAAGCCGGTCAGTTCTTGGGCGCTGGCGTTGGCCGCAGGGGTGTCTTTTCCTTCAGAGGTTCGGTGGTTGTCGCTGCGCCCAGTGCTCAATCCCAAGGCGCCCGCCTCTAAGGCTTGCCTGAGCAAAACGGCCATGGCGTCTATCTCGGCAGGTGTTGCAACTGTGTGCGCCAAAGCGCGCTCGCCCATCACATACATGCGCAAGGGGTCGTGTGGGACCTGAACCAAATAATCCAAACTGCGCGGCGTGGCCGAGAGCGCGTCCATGTACTGCGGAAAGGTTTCCCAGTTCCAGCGAATGCCTTCATGCAGCGCAGCCCCCGGAATATCTTCCACGCCTTCCATGAGCTTGATCAAATCATCTTCATGGCCAGGACGCACCGGGGCAAAACCGACGCCGCAGTTGCCCATCACCAAGGTGGTCACGCCGTGGTAAATGCTCGGGGTAAAACAATCGTCCCACGTGGCTTGTCCGTCATAGTGGGTGTGGATGTCAATAAACCCCGGCGTGATCCACAGGCCCGTTGCATCGATCGTTTTTTTGGAAGGCTGCGTGATGGAGCCCACCTCCACAATCTTTCCATCGCGTACCCCGATATCAGCCACATAGGGCTGCGCCCCTGTTCCGTCAACGACGCATCCGTTTTTAAGTAGCCAGTCGAGCATCTTTTCTTCTCCAAAAATAGGCCAGCCCCATACCGCTGACGATATGCCACATGCCCCACAAACTGGCCAGGGTCACCATGCCCAGGTCACTATTGAACTGCACCGCAATGATGCCCAACGCAAGCCCTGAGTTTTGCATGCCGCCCTCAATCATCACCGCACGGCGGTCGCGCTCACTCACACCCATCACCACACTGGTAATCCAACCAAAAAACAAACCACTGGCGTTGTGTAACACCACCAAAAGTAGCAAAGGCAATAATCCCAAAGTGAGCAACTGACGCTCTTTAATTAAACCGGCCACAATAAAAACCAAAAGTGCTCCCACGGCAAAGTGGCCCAAAGGCTTGCGAATTTTTTGTGTCAGCGTGGGCAACTGGTGGGAGGCTAACAAACCCAAGGCCATAGGAATAGCCAAGAGCATCAACAAAGTCCACCAAATAGCGGAAGGGTCAATCGCCAAGGTTTGTAGCCATGCAGCCGTATCGGGATTGGTAGCCACCATCCAGCTGAAGTTAAAGGGGGTCGCTACCAAAGCAATCACGCTAGCCACCGCTGAGACGCTGACCGACAAGGCCGTATTGCCTTTGCCAATGTGCGTCACCACGTTGCTTAAGCTGCCGCCCGGACAGGCAGCCACCAAAATCATTGCGGTTTCTATATTAGAGGGCAGGTCTAAGACCAATGTGGCCAACCACGTGCCCACCGGAAGCAAAATAAATTGCGGAATCAAGCCGCAAATCACCGCTTTAGGCGATTGCGCAACCCGCTTAAAGTCATCCAAACGCAACTCCAGCGCCACCGAAAAAACCATGGTGGCCAAGACCAAACCTAAAACCCATTGTTGTGAACCCATGCAAGTCTCCTTCTACAAAAGCATAGCTTACGCAATGCCCCGTAAAATCAAGGGTTTACGCGAACCCCATTGACCACCACCGTGCGCCTGCTATGAAGACTTTTCAGCAAATTATTTTGACCCTCCAGTCGTATTGGGATGCGCAGGGATGCGCCCTGCTGCAACCCTATGACATGGAAGTCGGGGCCGGAACGTCACACACAGCCACGTTTCTAAGAGCCATCGGGCCTGAGCCTTGGAAGGCTGCCTATGTTCAGCCCAGCCGCCGCCCC
>SXSX01000164.1 GCA_005793295.1 Burkholderiales bacterium
AGTGGTCGTGGTGTTGGCCTTCGTTGAGTTCATACACCGACTTTCCTCCCTCAAACTGGCTGCGACTCAAAATACGGGCCTGTTCGAACTGCATTAAGACGCGATAAACGGTTGCCAAACCCACGTCGGAGTTTTCAAGTAACAGCACCCGAAAAACGTCTTCGGCGGACATATGACGCTGGCTGCTGCGCTGGAAAACTTCCAGAATTTTCAAACGCGGAATCGTGGCTTTGAGCCCAGTGCTTTTGAGTTCTTCGATGTTGGTCATGGGAGGGCTCTCTCAGAGTGGCACGGCTACAATGGCACGATCATATCGTTGCAAGCCTACCCATGACCGCATTCCTTTCTATTCGCCCCAACCCACTGGGGCTGCTTGTTCTTTTGGCGCCTCTTGTCTTGGCCGGGTGCGGCAGTTTTGACAGCGCAAGCAAAAAAGGGGCAGGCGTTGTTAGCCCCTACAGCATCGACATCGTACAAGGCAAGGTCGTGACCCGCGAGCAAATCGCTGCGGTGCAATTGGGAATGCCGCGCTTGCAAGTACAAAGTATTTTGGGAACGTCTTTGTTAGTCAGCGTTTTCCATGCACAACGCTGGGACTATGTTTTTACCTTTAAGCGCCAAGGCCAAGCGCCGCAGTCGCGCCGCGTAACCCTCTTTTTCAAAGATGACTTCTTAGAAAAAGTCGATGCCGATGATTTGCCGAGCGAAGCGGAGTTTGTTCGCGGTTTGTCCTCTAAGGCGGCAGCGGGTAAGCCTTTGCCATTAGAAGCAACTCCGGAAAAATTGAATAAATACCCTGCTCCCAAGGCGACTGAACCTATCAGTCCCACGGTGGGCTTGCCCGGCCCGAGCAGCTACCCGCCCCTAGAGCCTGCGGCTAAGTAAGCGCAACCTAAGGAACCGCGGTGAATACGCAAGCCAAAATTCAAGTCAATACCCAAGCCATTTCTGTAGCCATTGCAGGTGCCTCAGGGCGCATGGGGCAGATGTTGGTTGACGTGGTGCGTGCAGCAGATGATTGCGTACTCTGCGGCGCTTTGGATATCGCCGCAAGCCCAGCCATCGGACTCGATGCAGGCGCGTTTGCAGGTCAAACCACCGGGGTTTTGATTACCGCAGATATCGCGCAAGGGCTTAAAAGCAGCCGCGTTCTGATTGACTTTACCCGCCCCGAAGGGACGATGGCGCACCTCGCGGTATGCCGGGCTAACGGCGTGGCGATGGTGATTGGTACCACCGGTTTTACTGAGGCCCAAAAGGCAGAGATTGCGCAGGCAGCCAAGCACATTCCTATCATGATGGCACCCAATATGAGTGTAGGTGTGAACGTGACTTTGAAGCTTTTGGAGATGGCGGCCAAGGCTTTGGCAACGGGCTATGACATTGAAATTATCGAAGCCCACCACCGCCACAAGGTCGACGCGCCGTCAGGTACTGCGCTCAAAATGGGCGAAGTGATCGCCGACGCATTAGGGCGTGATTTGAAAGACTGTGCTGTGTATGCCCGTGAGGGGGTATCCGGCGAGCGCGATCCGTCGAGCATCGGTTTTGCGACCATCCGCGGAGGCGATATTGTGGGAGACCACACCGTGCTTTTTGCCGGCACTGGCGAGCGCATTGAAATCACCCACAAATCTTCCAGCCGTTCGACCTACGCCCAAGGCAGTCTGCGGGCAGCGCGTTTTTTGGTAGGGCAAAAGTCAGGGTTGTTTGATATGTTTGATGTCTTGGGTTTGAAATGAACGCAGACACGAACATCCTGAGCGCGATGTTTGAAGGCGATGCGGTTCACAACGCCGTAGCGGGCCTGTTGCTTTTGATGTCAGTGGCGAGTTGGGTGGTGATTGTTTGGAAAACTTGGTTGCTCCAACGCGCAGTCGGCGATACCCAACGCAGTACTGCCGCGTTTTGGCAAGCCCGCAGCATGGCTGATGCCTTGCCCGCCATGCAGGCTTTTGACCGCGAAGCTTTGGTGTGGCCTTTGGTTCGCGCTGCACAAACACAACTCTTTACAACCCAACTCAATCGCGCCCAAAACGCCCAAAACGCCGAACACGTCGTGCACGCCGTGCACGCCGTGCACGGGGATGGCTCTGCCAACGTTTCCCTCGGCGGTGCGGGAGATATGGCGCAGCAGCTGACCCGCGTGTTGCGCGATGCCTTGCACGCGAGTGTGCAAAAACTGCAGTCCGGCCAAGTCTTGTTGGCCACCGTAGGCGCGATCGCGCCGTTCGTGGGTTTACTCGGAACCGTGTGGGGGATTTACCATGCGCTGACCACCATTGCCAGCGCCGGGCAGGTCAATATTGCGACCGTGGCCGGGCCCGTGGGCGAGGCGCTGATCATGACGGCGGCAGGCTTGGCGGTCGCGATTCCTGCGGTTTTGGGGTACAACATTTTGGGACGTTTCGTGGGCCGCATTGAAGCCGATTTAGAAGGCTTTGCCCGCGACCTGCGTGCGCTTTTAAGCCAAACCCCAAAAACGTCAGAAACCCAAGAAAATCCTGTGCCATGAGCTTTGGCCGACTAGAGCGAACTCCGGGCAACGCGCCCATGGGCGACATCAACATGACGCCCTTGATTGATGTCATGTTGGTGTTGCTGGTGATTTTTATCATCACCGCGCCTTTGATGGTCAGCGCTGTGAAAGTCGAATTGCCGAAAGCGGCAGCTGTGTCTTCGCAAAATCCGGTCGTGCGTTTGGAAATCACCTTGACCCAAGCGGGAGAGATTTTTCTTAATGAGAAAGCCCTGAATCCGCAGGCTCTCCAAGAAGCTTTTAACCAAGCAGCACTTCGCAACCCCGAGACCGAAATCCAACTGCGTGCCGACACCGCCGTGCCCTATGGGCGCGTGGTCGCGTTGATGGGCCAAGCCCACCAAGCGGGCTTAAACCGTATTGGCTTTGTGTCTGACTTAAGCCCCCAATAGGCCCCCAATAGGCCCCCAACAAAACCCCATGCAAGACAAGTACCTTCCCAACGCATTAGAACAAGCCGCCCGCGACCATTGGGCCAAGCCTTTGTGGAATGGGCGGGATGCGTACCGCGTGGTGGAGGACGCGTCTAAGAAAAAGTTCTACGCCTGTTCGATGCTGCCTTACCCCAGCGGCAAATTGCACATGGGTCACGTGCGCAACTACACCATCAACGACATGCTGACGCGCTATTTGCGCATGAAGGGCTACAACGTGTTGATGCCCATGGGCTGGGACGCGTTTGGTTTGCCCGCCGAAAACGCTGCTCTGAAAAACGGTGTGCCGCCAGCCAAGTGGACCTTCGAGAACATTGCTTACATGAAAAAGCAAATGCAGGCGATGGGCTTGGCGATCGACTGGAGCCGCGAAATCGCCACCTGCACGCCGGAGTATTACAAGTGGAACCAGTGGTTGTTTTTGAAGATGCTGGAAAAAGGCGTTGCCTACCGTAAGACCCAAGTGGTGAACTGGGATCCGGTGGACCAAACGGTCTTGGCCAACGAGCAAGTGATTGATGGCAAAGGCTGGCGTACCGGTGCCCCCGTTGAAAAACGCGAGATTCCAGGTTATTACCTTGACATCACCCGCTACGCGCAAGAGTTGTTAGACCACGTGCAAATCGGTAACGAGAAAGCCACGTTAAACGGCTGGCCCGACAAAGTGCGTTTGATGCAAGAGAACTGGATCGGCAAGTCTGAAGGCGTGCGATTTGCGTTTACGCATGAGATCAAAGGTGCAGATGGAGCGTTGATCGGCGACGGTCGCATGTATGTGTTCACCACCCGCGCTGACACCATCATGGGCGTGACCTTTTGCGCGGTTGCGGCGGAGCATCCGCTGGCAACGCACGCAGCAGCGAGCAACCCCGCAATGGCTACGTTTATTGAAGAATGTAAGAGCGGTGGCACGACCGAGGCGGAGTTGGCTACGCAAGAGAAAAAGGGGTTGCCTACGGGCCTCTTTGTTTCGCACCCATTGACGGGTGCGAAGGTCGAGGTGTGGGTGGGTAACTATGTGCTCATGTCATACGGTGACGGCGCGGTGATGGGTGTGCCTGCGCATGATGAGCGGGACTTTGCGTTTGCTTTGAAATATGATTTGCCTATTTCGCAAGTGGTCGCTTTGGGCGTTGATGGGGTAGCGGCGTCCTCAACAGGGGCGCCGGACGCCTCATACGCAAGCGCCAAATCGGCACCCAGCGCACCTGCTGATGCCGCCTTGTTGGTTGGCGGTCCTTCTTCTTTCGATGTGGCGGTTTGGCACGATTGGTATGCCACTAAGGCGGGTGTGTGTGTGAACTCGGGCGAGCTGGATGGACTGAACCAAAAAGCGGCCGCTAACAAAGTGGCTGAGCTTTTGGCTGCCAAAGGCTTAGGGGAAAAGAAAACTACTTGGCGTTTGCGTGACTGGGGCATTAGCCGCCAGCGCTACTGGGGCACGCCGATTCCCATCATCCATTGCGATGAACACGGCGCAGTGCCCGTACCCGAAAAAGACCTACCAGTGGTCTTACCTTTGGACTGTATTCCCGATGGTTCGGGGAATCCCTTGCACAAGCATGAAGGTTTTCATGCGGCCAGTCCGGGAAGCGACAAGCGTGTCGCGTGCCCGGTATGTGGCAAGCCCGCGCGTCGTGAGACCGACACCAGGGACACG
>SXSX01000165.1 GCA_005793295.1 Burkholderiales bacterium
CCGCCTAAAAAGCAATTGAGCATAAAGTTGACGCTATCAGTGCTTTGGAAGGAGGATGGATAAATCGACTGTGAGATGGCAATGAATCCAGCGCCAGCGATGCCGCCGAAGAACGAAGAAATGGAATACGCCAATACGCGCAGCCATGCAGTATTTACACCAATGGAAGACGCGAGTTCTTCGTTTTGCTGCAGGGAGCGACAGAGATGGCCCAGCCGCGAGTGGACGATTCGCCAGAGCACAGCGTAAGCCACCACCATCATGGTTACGGCCATGAAATAAAACGCGAGTTTGGGGTTAGCGAGCTGCGCAAAATCGGGGATGACAGTGACACCAAAAATTTGCAATGCCTTTGGCAAGGGAATGGATGTAATGCCCTTAGCCCCATTCGTGATGGGTAGCGCTAGCGCACACAGCCGGGCCACTTCTGTTAAGACCAAGGTCACCATGGCAAAGTAGACGCCCCGGAGTCGCAAAATGGGCAGACCAATAACGACTGATAGAAGTGCACAAAACATACCTGCGATGGGAAGCGTCCACCAAAAGCTCATCCCAGCTTGCGTTACCAGTAATGCAGAAACATAGCCGCCAACCAGCGAATAAGCGCCTTGTCCGATATTGATTCGGCCGATATAAAAAGTAAGCCAAACCCCCGCGGAGGCAATCGAAAGCAGAGCGACGGCTGTGAGGGTGTAGTACAAATCAAATCGTTCACTAGCCGCAATGGCTAAAGGAACTGCGCCATACAGGGCCAACAAAAAGACCCCAGTAGTGAAAATCAAAGTATTTTTTCGCATATCAACCCCAGGGCTTGCCCATCAGTCCTTGGGGACGGATTGCAAGAAACACCATCAGTGTGGCAAAGATAACCAAATAGGTGATGTCGCCAGAAGCGGCGAGCAAGGTCAGTCCAACACTCTCCATCATTCCCAAAATAAAGCCGCCGATGATGGCACCTGAGATCACCCCTGCGCCACCAATCATGATCATCATGAAGGCCTTGATAGAAGTGGGCCCTCCCATGCCTAAGTTAATACCGGTGATGGTTACGAGCAAGCCGCCCACAACACCGGCGAGCATCGCACCGAGTGCAAAACCAATCATGGAATAGCGGTCAACGTCTACGCCCATGAGTCGTGCAGCAATCTTGTCCTGAGCCAAGGCACGCATGGCGCGTCCGGTTTTCGAGTGTTGCATGAACAAAATAAATACGGTGATGAGTGCAATCGCTAGAAGACCGATAACGATTCGGTCGTAAGGCATCACGATCAAAAAATCCCAGTTAAAAAGCCCGTCAATGATTTTGGGAACACCGCGTTGTTTTTCCCCGAAGACCAAGAGAATGACGGCATCTAAAAAGAATGCGATGCCAGCAGCAAGCAGCATGGTGCTCTCTTCACGATGAGAGTTTCGAATGACCGGTCTAAACAAAAAACGCTCGACCAGTGCGCCTGTGATCGCCAGCACAACTGCGGAGGCCACAAGACCCACGATAAATGGCAGTTCGAATTGCGCGACCACGGTGTAGGTGACAAAACCGCCAAGAACATACATTTGCCCGTGGGCGAAGTTGAGCACGTTCATTAATGAAAAAATCAGGGTCAAGCCCAGTGCGATCAAGGCGTACTGCGCCCCTAAATAAAGCCCGTTAGCAATAACCTGTTCCATAGCGATACCAATGTGTTGTGAGATGCAAACGCTAAAGGGGCGCTTCTATGCGAAGCACCCCTTTTTCTAAGCAACCACTGTTAGTCCACTTGAGCGACAAACAATGTTTCAAACTTTCCGTCTTTGTAAACATTCACAACCAAAGGAACGGATACCTGACGTTTTTGACCAAAGGAAGTCATGCCCACATATTTCAGCTTGGCATCGCCCACCATGTAAGGGTTTGGAGCTTGAAAGCTATCCATGGTTTTTTGAAACTCTTTCACATTGGTCATACCTTTGGGATTAGCTTTCAAAGTTTCTAGGATGTAGGCCAGCGCATAGACCTTGGTGTTGGATTCGTCGTTGTATTCGCCAAATTTCTTTTTGTAGCGGGTCACAAATTCGCGCATCTTGTCGGATGCCAATTGAGGAGTAGACGCACCGCCGACCGAGATAAAGCCGTCAGCAAGTTTTCCTGCGCCTTCCTTGAGTACATTGGCGTCTTGCGCAGTTTCCGTTGAGATCAATCCCTTGTAACCCATTTCACGGGCTGAACGAATCAGCTGAGGTGCTTGGGCAGGAGATACGCCAGACAAAACGAGCAAATCAGGCGCTGTTTTGATAACCGGTAGCAGTACGGGCGTGAAGTCCGTTGTATCAACTTGGTAGGTTACGTTGGCAGAAACCACTTGCAAACCTGCTGCTTTAGCGGCAACAGCACCACTGTCACGCTGGCTCAAAGGATCGGATTCGTTGGCTGCAACAAAGGCTACTTTTTTAACGGCCTTTTCTTTCATCAGGTATTTGTAAATCGCTGGACCTGATTGGTAATTGGCCACCATCCCAAGTACGGCGTTGCTTGCAGGCTTGGTGTAAAGAGATTTGGGGAAGGCGTAAGGGAAATACATGATCCCTTTTTGTTCTGCTACGGGGCGAACTGCAGCCGCGCCGTCATCGACGTTGGGGCCAACGACGTAATGAATCCCTTCTTGGGCCATTTTTTCCATGCCGGCAATGGCACGCTTTGGATCTTTTTGATCGTCAAAGGCGACGATTTTGACGTCGTAGGTGGTGCCGCCGATTTTGACGCCACCGGCTTCGTTGATCAAGTCTGCACTGGTCTCCATGGACCGTTGGTTAGAGATGCCCCAGCTCGCAGCGGGGCCAGAGGTTACGCCGACAAAACCAATTTTTAAAACAGGATTTGCGGCCAGGGCTGCACTGCAAAATCCTGCAGCCATCAGGGCTGATAGCAAGCTAGTAGCAATGAAATTACGCTTTTTCATAAACAAAACTCCTTGGGAGTGGAAGTGGAAGGGCCCATCCTGTTGGCTGAAGCCTTTGCAGGTTGGTGGACGCATCTTTAATCTTGTTAACAATCTTGTCAACATCTTTTTTCAATCTGTCGATCAATCCGCCTGTAAGATGGCCGCGAAATGCTGGAGTTTTCTTCGGTTGGCACGAATTTTGAATCAAGGCACAACATGCATGTAAAGGTCTTATGCCAGTGATGGTTAACCCTGACGATGGACAAGAGGAATACATTGTCGATCGCATTTATGAAGCAGTACTCGACCAGCGTTTAGCGCCAGGAACTAAGCTTTCCGAGGCTAACTTGTGTACGGCTTTTGGCGTAGGCCGGATGCGCATTCGTCGCACATTACTGATACTAGCCAGCCGTGAGGTCGTAGAGCTACAACCCAACCGGGGAGCTTATGTCGCTCAGCCCAATGCCGAACAGGCGCGGGCGGTTTTTGAAGCCCGCCTGCTTGTAGAGCCGCCCTTGATTCGGATTGCAGCGCAGCGGGCTAAACGCGCTGACATCGCAGCACTAAAAATGAACGTGCGGCAAGAGTTGGCGGCCCACAAAGAAGGCAATCGACGCGAGGCGATTCGTTTATCAGGTTTGTTTCACGGAGCTTTGGCGCAACTGGCTGGCAACGAAGTGATGTTGCGCATCGTCAGGGATTTGATTGCCCGTAGCTCTTTAATCATTGGGATGTATGGCGACGCAGGATTTAGTAATTGCCGCGATGATGAACACTCTGCGCTTGTGGCGGCTTTAAGTGCTGGCGATTTCGACCTGGCAGAAAAATTAATGCGCGAGCACCTCAGTCACATCAAAGACCATTTGCAATTGGACCGGCATCCATCAGGGCAGCAAGATTTAGTGGTAATTTTTGGAAAAAAATAAAACCAAATGATTGATTTCTCATCGATGCTCCAGCAAGGTTCTGGCAGTGCGTGGTTGTTTGTTCCTAGCGCAATTGCATTAGGCGCATTGCATGGCCTAGAGCCGGGCCACTCCA
>SXSX01000166.1 GCA_005793295.1 Burkholderiales bacterium
CTTGCAGATTTTCACCCACGCCATTGAGCGTTGCGACCATCGAAATTCCCAAAGGCGCTAAGTGTTCTGGGTTGCCAATGCCTGAGAGCTGCAAAAGTTGCGGCGAGTTAATGGCTCCGCCACAGAGAATAATTTCACGGTTTGCTTTCAAAGTGTGGACTTTGCCATCGACTTCTACCTCAAGTGCCACTGCGCAGGGCTTGGTTTGCGTGGTATCAAAAATAACACGCGTGACCAAGGTTTGGGTCTGCAACGTGAGGTTGCTACGCCCAAGCGCGGGGCGCAAGTAGGCCATCGCCGTGCTCCAACGGCGACCTTTATGGGTAGTCATGTCCATGGGGCCAAAGCCCTCTTGCTGGTAGCCGTTCATGTCCGCGGTATAGGCATAACCCGCCTGTTGTCCAGCTTCTATGAATGCGTTGTAAAGCGGGTTTTTACATGCACCTGTCGTCACATGCAGCGGACCCTCCCCACCACGGTAGTCATCTGAACCCTTGGCTCGGGTTTCGGATTTCTTGAAGTACGGCAAGCAGTGCGCGTAACTCCAATCGGCAAGACCAAAGTTTTCGACCCACCCGTTGTAGTCTTGTGCATTGCCCCGGATATAAACCATCCCGTTGATACTGCTCGAGCCGCCAATGGTTTTACCGCGGGGACAGTGAATCTGGCGCTGGTCCATAAAGGGCTCAGGCTCTGAGGCGTACATCCAGGTGTAGCGGGGATTGGCCATCGGGTAGGCAAAACCGCTGGGCATGTGAATCATGAGGTTATGGTCTAGCGGGCCGGCCTCAATCACCAACACACTAACACTAGCGTCTTCGCTCAAACGATTGGCTAAAACGCTGCCCGCAGAGCCCGCGCCCACAATGATGTAGTCGTATTCTTTTTGCATCATGGCTGTGCTTTTAACGATAGCCACAAGCGACTTCGCCTAACTCCACGTACACCGTTTTGAGCTGGGTGTAATGGTCAAAAGCGGCCATGCTGTTTTCGGACCCAATACCTGATTCACCCGCCCCGCCAAATGGCATTTCAATGGGGGTGATGTTGTAATTGTTAATCCAGCAAATCCCCGCTTTGAGTTTGGCTGCAACGCGGTGCCCGCGGGCCAGATCGCGGGTAAAGACACCAGCAGCAAGACCGAAACGCGAGGCATTGGCCCGCGCGATTGCTTCTTCCTCATCATCAAAAACCAACATCGATAAGACGGGTCCAAATATTTCTTCGCGCACGATTCGCATCGTGTCAGTGCAGTTTGCAAAGATGGTGGGTTCCACAAAATTCCCATCTGGCATTCCAGCAACCAGCGCACGCTTGCCGCCACTAACTAAGCTGGCACCTTCGGCTACACCGCTGGCGATGTAGTCCAACACTTTTTCTGTATGGGCTTTGGAAATCAAAGCGCCGACTTCGGTCTCGGGGTCCATCGGATTGCCAACGCGCAGCTGGGCTGTGCGTTCTTTCAAGCGGGCTAAAAATGCATCTGCTAATCCGCGCTGAACAAACACGCGAGTGCAGTTGGTACATACCTCGCCTTGGGTATAAAAATTACCCATCATGGCTGCTGCAACTGCTTGTTCAAGATCAGCGTCATCAAAGACCAGCAGGGGTGATTTACCACCCAACTCCATGGTGACGCGTTTGAGCGTTCCGGCGGCGGTTTGCATCACGTTCTTTCCGGTTTGCACAGACCCCGTTACCGAGACCTTGGCAACGCCCGGGTGGGCGGCGAGCAAAGCACCGGTGCTCCCTCGCCCTTGCAAGACGTTAAAGACGCCTGGGGGAACCCCCGCTTCCAAATAAATCTCAGCGAGTTTGACGGCGGTTGAAGGCGTCATCTCTGAGGGTTTAAAAATCATGGCATTACCAGCCGCTAAGGCAGGAGCGGACTTCCAGCATGCAATTTGTAGTGGATAGTTCCAGGCGCCAATACCCACGCACACCCCCAAAGGCTCACGCCGGGAATAGGCGAAAGCATTTTTCAAAGGGTATTGGGCACCGGCCAAAGTAGCCGCAGCGCCGGCGAAATATTCAATGCAGTCGGCGCCACTTTGCACATCGACCACCAGTGCTTCTTGCAAGGGCTTGCCGCAGTCTTGTACTTCTAACGCTGCTAATTCATCGTTGCGGCTACGCAAAAGATCAGCCGCCTTGCGCAAAATACGACCGCGCTCGGTGCCTGTCATGGCAGACCATATTTCAAATCCGTGCTGGGCTGCAGCAACTGCTGCGTCAACGTCATCGGCATTGGCATCGTGCAATTGTGCAAAGGCCTTTCCAGTTGCAGGATTGAGCGTCTCAAAGCGTTCGCTTCTTCCAATAAGCGCTTGGCCGTTAACAAAGCTACTTATTTCCAAAATTTTCATACTTCACATATCCAGAGATTTACCTCTTGGTCCTTCGGCTGCGCGTGCTTTGCTCGGAACTGATGGCGATGCGTTCTGGCAACTTCACGACTTCTTGCAAGCGGACAAAGGGGTCGGTTAAATGGGGCAAGGCCATGGCCTCGACAAAAAACTCTTGGAACCGTGGCTCCACTGCAGTTTCAATTTTTTCAACCCGCCTTACCAAGGCTTCGATGTCTTTTCGTGACCTTTGATCCAAAAGTGCAATCCGAGCGCCGGTTCCTGCGGCATTGCCCGCAGAACTCACCTCAGACAAGATGCAGTCGGGGATCATGCCCAAGACCATTGCGTATTTGACATCAATATGGCTACCAAAAGCACCTGCTAAGCGAATGCGATCAACTGACTCAATGCCCATACGCTCCATCAACAGCCTCACCCCCGCATACAAGGCTGCTTTGCCCAATTGAATAGCGCGCACATCGTTTTGCATGACCTTGAGCGCTGGCGCGTGTTGAGTCGCTCTGTAGAGCTCATAAGAAAAGGTTCTACCATCGGGCTGAATCCGCGGATTACGCGCTGCTAAGTCCCCGTTGATGACGCCGTCATGGCGAATCACACCCGCCAAATACAACTCCGCCAAGGCCTCAATAATTCCTGAGCCACACACGCCCGTTACACCGGTATTGGCCACCGCAGCGGCAAAGCCCGGATCATCGGACCACAGGTCACAGCCGATGACTTTAAAGCGAGCATCCAAGGTCACAGGATCAATTCGAACGCGCTCAATCGCTCCCGGTGCAGCGCGTTGACCACAGCTAATTTGAGCGCCTTCAAAGGCGGGGCCGGTTGGACTGGAACAGGCGAGTAGGCGTTGGTTATTGCCCAACACAATTTCCGCATTGGTTCCCACGTCCACCAACAAGGTAATTTTGTCAGTGAGATCGGGGCGCTCGGCCAAAATAACGCCAGCCGTGTCGGCTCCAACGTGACCTGCGATACAGGGCAACACATAGATACGTGCATTGCGGTGAATCGCGAAATCGATCTCTACGGCCCACAACGTAATCGCGCGGTCGGTAGCGAGTGCAAACGGCGCACCGCCCAACTCCACGGGATTGATACCCAAGAGCAGGTGGTGCATGATGGGGTTGCCCACAAAGGTGGCTTCCAAAATATCTTTAGCTGAAATACCGGCTTGGGCGGCCACATCGACCGCCAAGTCATTGAGGGCGGCGCGAACCGCCACCGTCATTTCAACTTCGCCACCAGGGTTCATCATGACGTAGGAGACCCGGCTCATCAGGTCTTCACCAAAACGAATTTGTGGATTCATTACCCCAGCAGATGCCACGACTTCACCCGAGGCTAAATCACATAGATGGGCCGCAATAGTCGTAGAGCCCACATCCACAGCCAAGCCATACACATGTTCTTTGAGTTTGGGCCAAACCGCAATGATTTGATTGCCTGCGTGAACCGCGACGGTGACTTTCCAATCGCCTTGGCGCAAGGCCGTTTGCAACTGCTGCACCACCAAGACGTCACACGACAAATCGGTGAGTTGCCACTCGAATTCGAGAGCATCTTCCAGCCGACGCAGATCACCAGATGGATCATGCATGTCGGGCTCTTGGACTTCGACAAAGTAAAGTCGAATGAGAGGATCAAGATGCACATCATGGGCTTCCGCCGCTTTGCGAACCACTTGCTTGTGAACTTGGCTGCTGCTGGGAACATCAATGACCAAGTCCCCCAAAACTTGGGCGGAACAAGACAAGCGCCGGCCGGGCTGCATCGGTTGGGTGCTGCAGTATTCTTGCTCTACCGCTGACACAGGGGAGAGATTTTCGTTACTGGAGACCACACCATGCTTGGAAAACTCCCCCTCTGATACCAAAACTTGGCATCGGCCACAAATACCCCGACCACCGCATACAGAGTCAATATCCACACCCAAAGAGCGGGCCGCTTGCAGCAAAGACGAGCCCACCGGGAAACGGCCACGCCGCCCAGAAGGAGTAAAAACTACCAACGCATCTTTACCACTCACAAACACACTCCCTAAAATTGAACAACGCTGGCTTAGCTTGCGCGGCGACGGGTTCCGGTTTCGCGGCGACCTCGGCCCATTTCACCATCAGCACCCATGGAAGGAGCCTCTCTGAATCTGCGAATCCAACGCATGCAATCTGGATCATGCCCCATCATGACGTCTGCTGCCATACAGGCCTTAACAACCTCAGCATGCAAAGGATTTGTAATCGCAGAGGTCATCCCTGAAGCGATTGCCATCGTCAGGAAGCCCGCATTGATTCCGTTTCGCTCTGGCAATCCAAAGCTCACATTGGAAGCACCGCAGGTGGTGTTAACTTTGAGCTCCGTACGCAAGCGGTGCACCAAACGCATCACCTGAACACCGGCCTGGTTGATAGCGCCAATGGGCATCACCAAGGGGTCCACAACAATATCGCACGCAGGGATGCCGTAATCAGCAGCGCGTTCGACAATTTTCTTAGCTACGGCGAATCGCACATCTGGGTCTTGTGAAATACCTGTCTCGTCATTAGATATGGCAACGACGGCCGCGCCGTATTTTTTAACCAAAGGCAACACCGTTTCTAAACGGTCTTCTTCGCCAGTGACGGAATTGACCAAGGCCTTGCCTTTGTAAACAGCCAAGCCGGCCTCTAGCGCGGCCACGATAGACGAGTCAATCGACAAAGGAACATCGGTTACCCCTTGCACCAGTTGAATCGCTTTAGCCAACATGCCGGGTTCATCGGCAAGCGGAATACCCGCGTTGACATCGAGCATATGGGCGCCAGCTTCTACCTGGGCCAAAGCATCCGCAATCACACGGCTGTAGTCGCCGGCCATCATTTCTGCAGCCATGATCTTGCGACCCGTTGGGTTAATACGCTCGCCAATAATGACAAAGGGGCGGTCAAACCCGATGACAATTTCTTTTGTTGCTGAGCTGATGATGGTATCGGTCACGCTGTTTCCTTCATAGTTTGGTTTGTAGATTGGGTCGGTGCATCGCGACCGGGGAACCACGGCACACGGCCACCAAGCACCCCGGAACTTTGAATAATGTTGGCAACAGTGTCCTCCTGGCGATAGGCCATCACATGGACTCCGGAAACACCTTTGATTTCTTTGACTTCTTGGATGATTTCAATGCAAATTTTTTGCCCTTCAAGCGCTTGCTTTTCAGCACCTGCCATCCGCTTGATCACCGCATCCGGGATATGTACGCCAGGCACGTTGGTACGCATCCACTCGGCTACCTTGGCAGACCGCATCGGGCCCACGCCAACCAAAATGAATACTTTATCGAGTAAGCCCAGGTCTTCAACGCGTTTCATGTACTCCCGCAGTCGGGGCACGTCATAGCAATATTGGGTTTGAATAAACTGCGCCCCAGCGGCTACTTTTTTAGCCAAGCGATCCGCACGCCACTCAAAAGGTAAACCAAAAGGATTGGCTGCCGCGCCAAAGAAAACTCGGGGCGCATACGTCACTTTGCGGCCACTTTGGAATTTGTGTTCGTCACGCATCCCGCGACCAATTTCCAGCAAGGACATGCAATCCAAATCAAAAACTGGCTTGGCTTGCGGATGGTCACCCGACTGTACGCCATCGCCGCTTAGGCACAGCATATTGGCCACGCCCATGGCTGCTCCACCCAAAATATCACCTTGAATAGCGATACGATTTTTGTCGCGGCAAGAAATCTGCATGATTGGGGCGTAACCCACGCGGGTTAAGAGAGCGCACACCGCCAAACTTGACATATGGCAATTGGCTCCGCTGCCGTCGGTGGCATTGATCGCATCGACATAACCGTCAAACAACTGGGCCCGGCGATAAACTTCGGATCCATCCGCAGAGTCTGGCGGATCTAACTCCGCAGTGACCGCGAAGGCACCGCTGCGTAATACGCGCTCGAGGCGCCCGGGGGATGTATGCCCTGGAAGAATTGGTAAGGGATAACCGGGGACGGGTTCGTCTTCAAATTTCATGCGTTTTTCTCCCGCGCTATTTTGAGCCACGATGACTTGCCTTTGAGCCGACCGTCCACTGCGAACTGAACGACTTTGATCGCCTCTTTGCCTTCAACCATGCGCTGACTGCCTTCAAAACCTTCGACCCAGACACAGCGCATTTCGGGTTTGACTTCACAATTGCCATTGGCACGGACACCGCCACACGGCCCATTACGCAACGTCTTGGGGCAGTTCATAGAACAGGACATCCCAGTCGAACTCAGCGCACATTGACCACACATTTGGCAATCAAAAAGAAACCCTTTGACCACTTTTTCCACCACTGCGACTGGTTTCTCTAAGCGCTCGTAGCCAATGGCTTTCCACAGGGGATGCAAAGCTACGAAAACTGCTTCAAACCCTTTGTAAAAAATCTCCATGCCTCGAGCGTGGCGCACTGACCAACGGCGTACTGAATACATCACGCGTCTCCATCAGGGTTAGGAACACTGGCTTCATCGGCAGCAATGACGGTGGGAGATTCCAAATTGACATCCACTCCATGGGCGCGAATGATGCGAAGGAGGTCCTCATCAGAATACAAGGCTTCAATCCGCGCCGCTTCAGCATTCGCTTCAGCTTGAATATCGTCCCCACAATCTTTAGGATCGCTGCGTTTCCAATCCGCTAAATAGTCTCCTGAACTGGCTTTACCAGCCCGCATCGCTGCCCGATCTACCGCTTCTTGAAAACGGTGCGAGAGTTGCACCTTTCCTGTTTCGCGGCCACGTTTGACTACCACTTGGGCGGGCACATCGCGCCAGGAAATCACAATCAGTTTTGCCATTGGATCACTTTCTCGTTTGCATTTCTTAAACTGCCGTCCAACATGCCATAGCCCGTCAAACGGTACTCAAAGGACAAACCCAATCGGTCTGCCGCACGTTGCCCAAGGGACACCCCTTCGGGTGACGCCACCTGGGCCAGATACACCAGCTTTTTGTAGTTACCAAAATACACCGGCAACAACTCAGGGTGCTTATCAATCCCCAATCCGTGCATGATCAAACGCTCGAAGTGCCGAAGTAAAAAATCTGTCAAGTAGAAGGACCCGATTTCATCTTCGCACAACTGCTCAAATACCGCAGACCCTGCGTAAAACTCATAACAGTGAGCTCCAGGAAGGCGCTCAACCTGTTCTTCTTCCAGAACGGCATCTAACAAACCGCCCGTCCCACAATCGGCATACGCCACAAAAATGTGTTTGTAGCGAGACTTGAAATGCTGAATTTTTTCGCGCACCAAGGCCGGAATTTTTTCTGGCCGGTTGTGCAATTCCGCTGGCAAACAGGTCACATCCATGTGCAACCACTGGTTGGCCGTGCGCAGGGCGATGATTTCACGCCCTAAAGCACCGCAGGCAATCACCAAGGTGCTTGCAACTGCGGTCATAGCATTCCTCGAAAGCGGGGTTTGCTTTGATCTGGCAGCTTAAGCAGCAGCCTTAGCGCGGCGAGCAGCGATAAGCGTTTTAGCGGTTTCAACGGCAATACCCGCATCACGACAGTAAGCATCAGCCCCTACCGCTTTGCCAAATTCTTCATTCAAAGGAGCGCCGCCCACGAGCACGATAAAGTCATCACGCAAACCCTTTTCCTTCAAGGTATCAATCACGACCTTCATGTAGGGCATGGTGGTGGTCAGCAAGGCAGACAAGCCCAAAATATCTGGCTTATGCTCTTCCAAGGCTGCCAGGTATTTTTCAACAGGGTTGTTGATGCCGAGGTCAATGACCTCAAAACCAGCACCTTCCATCATCATTCCGACCAGGTTTTTACCGATGTCATGGATGTCGCCTTTAACGGTACCGATGACCATCTTGCCAATGGGCTCCACTCCAGTTTCAGCCAAGAGGGGACGCAAAATTTCCATTCCGCCCTTCATTGCGTTGGCAGCGAGCAGCACCTCAGGCACAAACAAAATACCGTCACGGAAATCAACGCCCACAATACGCATGCCTTCGACCAAAGCGTCATCGAGAACCCGGGCAGCAGACCAACCGCGGCCCAACAAAATATTGGTAGCTTCAATCACTTCGTCGCGCAGACCGTTGTAAAGGTCGTCATGGACCTGCTCGGTTAACTCTTCGTCATTGAGCGTGCTCAAATCCAGATCGTCAAATTCTTCAGCCAAAGCAAACTCCTTAGGGTTGATTCCACGGTGCCCTCATTGGGGACACACTACTTGTTGAAAATGTACGAGTCAGTGACTCGCGACGCTGACAGTTTAGCGACTTGCGATTGTCGCTACACGACAGGCTACTTACCTAGCCATTCAATGCAAAGAATTGCCGCCCTACCCCCTGAATGGACGGTCGTTGAGGGGGAAATCCCTGTCGCCACAAGATAACATTCGGAGAGCAAAGTCCCTAGACTCATTTCCGCGTCAGGACTGTTCAGCCCTGATCTTTAGTTAAAAATTCCCATCGGAGAAAATTTCAATGACTGTCCACCTCGAAGGCAAGCCCCATTACATATTGAACGCCACCTGCGACAGCCGCCTGGGAACGGTCGCCTCGGTTTCGGGGTTTTTGGCTTCCCGCCAGTGCTACATCACCGATATGCAGCAGTTTGATGACGTGCTTAGCGAACGGTTTTTTATTCGTGTGACCTTTTATGGTGATGTCAAAAACACCCCCGCATTGGAAGCGCTGCGCGAACAGTTTGCAGAAGTAGCTCAAATAGAAAAAATGGAGTGGTCGATCCACGACGCCGAAAAGAAACCCCGCGTCTTGCTCATGGTCTCCAAGTTTGACCATTGCCTGGTCGATTTGATGTACCGCCAACGCACCGGTGTTCTCAAAATGGATATCAGCGCGGTGGTCTCCAACCACCTTGATTTCAAAGCGCTGGTTGAAGCCCAAGGCATTCCTTTTATTCATTTGCCGGTTACACCGGAGACCAAAGCCCAGCAAGAAAACCGTTTGATGGAAATTGTCGGGGAAACCAACAGCGAATTGGTGGTTTTGGCCCGTTACATGCAAGTGCTCTCTAACGACCTGTGCCGGCGCTTACGTGGTCGGGCGATTAATATCCATCACTCGTTCCTGCCCGGCTTCAAAGGC
>SXSX01000167.1 GCA_005793295.1 Burkholderiales bacterium
GGTTGTCGATTGGCTCCAACGACTTAACGCAATTGACCCTCGGGCTAGACCGTGATTCAGGCTTGGAATTGCTAGCCCAGGACTTTGATGAACGTGACCCTGCTGTGAAGGCCTTGATCAGTCTTGCGATTAAAGCTTGCAAGGCCCAAGGCAAGTACATCGGCATTTGCGGCCAAGGCCCTAGCGACCACCCTGACTTTGCTAAGTGGTTAGATCAACAAGGGATTTCTTCGATTTCTCTGAATCCAGACTCGGTGATTGCCACCTGGCAACAAGTCGCTGCATGATGAAGGATACGCAAATCACTGTCTCATGGCGGCTGCACGCCGCTTTGTTAACTTTGTGGTTTGCTGCAACATTTGGTGTGGTGTTCTTCGCCCGTGATTTGCAGATGGTGGTTGCCGGCTGGCCCGTGAGTTTTTGGTTTGCTGCGCAAGGATCCGTTCTGATCTTCATTGCGATTGTTATTGTTTTTGCGTGGCGAAAAAATACCGATTCACAAGAAGTTTGGCAAGTGGATGCCGCCGTATACGATCAGTACACCCACCGAATCCACCGTCGCTTTGGCTTGTATGTGGCGTGCTTGCTGGCTGCTTTACTTGCCTTGGCAATTTTGGAGTACTGGGGTGTGCCACGGGCTTGGATTGCGGGTTCCTTCCTGGTTTTAACGTTGGTCTTGTACGCAGGGGTTGGGGTGTATGGCAGAACTGCCAGCGCCAACGAATATTACGTTGCCGGACGAAGGATTCCTGCGGTGTACAACGGCATGGCGACTGCCGCCGATTGGATGAGTGCCGCATCGTTCATCAGCTTGGCGGGTGGTTTGTATTTGCAGGGCTTCTCTGGCATGGGCAATCAACCTGGCGGCCTGGCTTATGTTCTCGGTTGGACAGGCGGATTTTGCCTGCTGGCGCTTTTGGTGGCGCCTTATTTGCGTGAGCTCAATCTCTATACGGTTCCCGATTATTTTGCTTTGCGGTTCGGCGGGCGCTGGCCTCGCATCATTGCGGCTATCGCAGCCGTTCTTTGTTCGTTTACTTATGTTGTCGCTCAAATTTATGGCGTGGGGCTGATCACTTCAAGGCTCACCGGATTGCATTTTGAGATTGGAATCTTGTTGGGTCTAGGCGGAGTTTTAGTGTGTTCTTTTTTAGGTGGCATGCGGGCTGTCACCTGGACCCAGGTGACGCAGTATGTCGTCATCATTTTGGCTTTCTTGATTCCGGTTTCTTGGTTGTCTTATAAGCAAGTGGGTAATCCCATCGCGGCGTGGGCTTACGGACAACAGTTAACAAAAATTACTGCGATTGAACAGCGTCTTCTGGATTCACCTCAAGAAAAAGAAGTAATTGCCATCTATAGTCAAAGAGCCCAGGCCTTAGATACCAAGCTCATCGATGTTCCCTCATCTTTGCAAGCGCAGCGATTGGAGCTACGAAAAAAATTAGAGGAATTAGGAAGTTCCCAAGCCAATGCGGACCGTGTCACAGCGATTCGAAAGGAGTTGGCGGCCTTACCGAAAGATACCAATGCGGCCCGACAGCTTTGGACACAGCAACTGGAAGAAAACCGGGAGCGTGCAAAACCCATAGGTGGGCTGCCCCAACATACCCAAGCGTTTGAGGGCGATCCCGAAGGTTCGGCGGATGAGCAACATTTATTCCAGTCTTCACGTGCGAATTTTTTAGCGCTCATGTTTTGCTTGATGGTGGGAACGGCGGGTTTGCCACATCTGTTGACGCGTTTTTTCACCACCCCCTCTGTCAAACAAGCCCGAACCTCTGTTGCGTGGTCATTGGGGTTTATTGCGCTGTTGTACTTGGCCGCCCCTGCCTTGGCCGTCTTGGTGAAGTATGAAGTGTTGGCCCATTTGGTGGGACAACCTTTTGACCAGTTACCCACATGGCTTGCCCAATGGTCGCGGGATCCGACCTTGATTTCCTACTCGGATGTGAATGCAGATGGGGTCTTACAGTTTGCAGAGTTAAAGATTAGCGCGGACGTGATTATGCTGGCTACCCCAGAAATTGGGGGCTTGCCCTATGTGGTTTCCGTTTTAGTCGCCGCAGGCGGCTTGGCTGCAGCGCTATCCACTGCGGACGGATTGTTGTTGACCATTGGCAATGCACTGGCACACGATATGTACTTCGATGGCAACAACAACCCCGCTAAATCGATGCGGCGCGTCATGTGGTCTAAATTCGCGCTGCTAGTGGTTGCTTTGCTTGCGGCGTATGCGGCAGCCCAAAGACCAGGCGGCATTTTGTATTTGGTCGCCGCCTCGTTTTCTCTGGCTGGCGCAGCCCTAGTGCCTGCGATGGTCTTAGGAATCTTTTGGCGCGGAGCCACCCACGCGGGCGCAGTCATGGGCATGTTGACGGGCTTGGGCGTGACTTTGTATTACATGGTCATCAACCACACGGCCTTCCGCAGGGCGTTTGAGCTAAGCGGCCACGGCATGTGGTGGGATATTCAGCCTGTGTCGGCAGGTGTTTTCGGTGTGCCAGCGGGGATGGCTGCAACGGTGCTGTTTAGCCTGATTACCCATCGAAAAGCCATCGAGACATAACGATTTAATACCTCTGGAGTCCTCGTAACCCGGCTTAGCCGCCTCAGAGCCGTTTTGAGGCTATAATGAAAGGCTTCGCCTTGCTGCACCTCAATTAGACGCTGAGGGCAGCTTTTTCATCCCAAGTTTTGGGTAATCCACAAGGAGTATCAATGCGTCATTACGAAATCATTCTCATGATCCACCCGGATCAGAGTGAGCAAGTTCCAGCTATGCTGGAGCGTTACAAGGGCATGATCACCGCTGGCGGTGGAAAAGTGCACCGTGTTGAAGACTGGGGCCGTCGTCAGATGGTTTACATGATCAACAAATTGGCTAAAGCCCATTATCTTTGCGTCAACATTGAAGCCGATCAAGCTGTGATGGCTGAGTTGGAGCATGCGTTCAAATTTAACGACGCTGTTTTGCGCCATTTGACTGTCTTGAAGAAGAAAGCAGAAGCAGGCCCTTCTTCCATGATGAAGACCGTAGAACGTGAAGACGCACGAAAAACCCAACAGGCTGAATATCAAGCTTAATCGCTTGGTGTAAAACATTTTTTTACCGGGAGTGGATGCTAATTTACTTGTTCTAAGCGCAATGATCGCAGAGGCTGAGGCCCTGAGGTATACGCCCGCTGGAATTCCAGCCCTTAATTTGGTTCTCGAACACGAGTCCGAAGTTCTTGAAACAGGCGCAAAGCGACAAGTGAAAGCAGTACTGAAAGCGATGGCTTTTGGTGCATTGGCTGAAAGGCTAGTGAAGCAGTCCATTGGCAGCCGCTGGGAATTCAAAGGATTTCTAACCAACGCCCGCCAAGGTAAATCGGTGGTTTTGCATATTCAAGAATTTTCGCAAATTTAATTTTAGGAGGCCCCATGGCCACATTTAAGAAATTTAACAAAGACAAGCGCCCCAAGCGCAACACGCAATCCCTCTTGTTCAAACGCAAGCGTTTTTGCCGCTTCACCGTCACTGGCGTTGAAGAAATTGACTACAAAGACATCGACACCTTGCGTGACTTTATTGCTGAAAACGGCAAAATCATTCCCGCACGCCTGACCGGCACCCGCGCAATTTTTCAGCGCCAACTCAACACCGCTATCAAGCGCGCTCGCTTTTTGGCGTTGCTGCCGTACAGCGATCAACACAAGATCTAAGGAGCACGACCATGCAAATTATTCTTCTCGAAAAGGTCGTTAACCTCGGCAACCTCGGTGAAATCGTCAGGGTGAAAGACGGTTACGCTCGCAATTTCTTAATTCCTTATGGCCGTGCACGCCGTGCGACCGAATCTGCTAAAGCAGAATTCGAAGCCCGTCGCCTCGAACTGGAAAAAGCAGCTGCAGCCAAATTGGCAGAAAGCCAAAAGCTGGGCGAAAAGTTGGCTGGAACCACGATCAAGTTGACCCAAAAAGCAGGCGTCGATGGACGTTTATTTGGTTCAGTGACCAATGCCGATATCGCCCAAGAGTTGGCGAAAGCGGGTTACGTAGTGGCCAAAGCCAATATTCGCATGCCCAACGGACCTCTCAAGGTGGTGGGTGATAGCACGGTCGGCGTGGCTTTGCATACCGACGTCGTGGTGGATATCACCGTTTCTGTCTACGGTGAAACTGCCTAAGCTTTAATCACTTTGATGATCTCAAAAGCCGCAAGGGCCTGTCCCTCGCGGCTTTTTTATTGCTTTTTGATGCCGCCCCCGTTTCTGTTAACGTTGCGTATTATCTATCGATGAGCCTTTAGGAAACCCATGTCAGCCGAACTTTCTGTCTTGGACAGTCTGGAGCCAGACCGTCAAGTTGCGCAGTTGCGCATTCCGCCGCACTCTATTGAAGGTGAATCCAGCGTGCTCGGCGGTTTGCTGTTAGACAACAGCGCCTGGGATCGGGTGGGAGACGTGGTTTTTGACGGTGATTTTTACCGTTATGAGCACCGATTGATCTACTCCGCGATTGGAGCACTCATTAACGCCAACAAGCCCGCGGATGTCATCACCGTGTTTGAGCACATGCAAAGCCAGGGGCGTGCTGAGGAGGTTGGCGGACTGGCCTACCTGAACTCCTTGGCCCAATACGTTCCCAGTGCGAGCAACATTCGCCGCTATGCAGAAATCGTTCGCGACCGTTCAATCCTACGCAAGTTGGTCAGTGCCAGCGATGAAATCGCAACCAATGCTTTCAACACCAAAGGCCGGCCTGTCTCAGAAATCGTAGATGAGTCAGAGCAAAAGATTTTTAATATTGGTGAACAAGGAAAACGCAACAGCCAAGGGTTTCAAGGACTGGATACCTTGGTTGTCAAGCTGTTAGACCGCGTTCAGGAGATGGCGGATAACCCCAATGATGTGACCGGTGTACCGACTGGCTTTTATGACCTCGATCGGATGACTGCGGGTTTGCAGGCGGGCGATTTGGTGGTTCTGGCAGCTCGGCCATCAATGGGTAAAACGGCATTGGCCATCAATATTGCCGAACATGTGGCGCTGAACGAAGGCCTGCCCGTGGCTGTTTTCTCAATGGAGATGGGTGCGGCGCAATTGGCAGTGCGTATTGTGGGTTCGATTGGCCGCATTGACCAAGGCCACTTAAGAACTGGCAAACTAACCGACGAAGAATGGCCGCGGTTGTCGGAAGCCATCGAAAAATTACGAACGATTTCATTGCACATTGACGAAAGTGCAGGCCTGACCTCCAGCGAATTACGGGCTAATGCAAGACGGCTTTCGCGCCAATGTGGCCAACTCGGCTTGATTGTTGTGGACTACTTGCAACTGATGAGTGGCAACAGCAGTGAAGGCGAAAACCGAGCCACCGAGCTCGGTGAAATCTCGCGGGGCTTGAAAATGCTGGCCAAAGAGTTGA
>SXSX01000168.1 GCA_005793295.1 Burkholderiales bacterium
GCCACGTTTTGAACCACATATTTCAAAATTTGGGTCCAGTCGGCACGCTCAACCAAGGTGCTAAAGCGTGTACCGATTTCGTTTTGGCCTGCGCCAGCGACTTCGTGGTGGAACACTTCAACGGGAACGCCTAAAGATTCAAGAATCAAAGACATTTCTGCACGCATGTCTTGGGTGCTGTCAACAGGAGGAACGGGGAAGTAGCCGCCCTTGACGGTAGGACGGTGGCCTTTATTACCACCAGGCATTTCTTTACCGGAGTTCCATGGCGCTTCTGCTTCGTCAATTTTGAAGAAAGAGCCCGACATATCGGTGTTCCAACGCACATCGTCAAAAATGAAGAATTCAGGCTCAGGACCGAAATAGGCGGTATCGCCAATGCCAGAGGCTTTGAGGTAGGCTTCAGCGCGCTTAGCGATCGAACGGGGATCGCGGTCATAGGCCTTGCCGTCGCTTGGCTCCACCACATCACAGCTCAAAAAGAGCGTGGTTTCTTCAAAGAATGGGTCGATATTGGCGGTATTGGCATCGGGCATGAGCTGCATGTCAGAGGCTTCAATGCCTTTCCATCCTGCGATGGAAGAGCCGTCAAAGGCGTGGCCGGAGACAAATTTGTCTTCGTCAAAATGCGAAATCGGCACGGTAACGTGCTGCTCTTTACCACGGGTGTCGGTGAAGCGGAAATCAACAAACTTGACTTCGTTTTCTTTTACCATCTTCATCACGTCTGCGACGGTCTTGGCCATCAAATACTCCTGTTGCACGGTTATTAAAAAGACTTACTTGATCTACCTTGCAGCTTTTGTGCCAAAGTTGCAGCGCAGAAAAACGGCTCGTCATTGGCTATTTTGCCTTGATAAACCCCGTTTTCATCTGGAATTCAGCTAATTCGGGCTTTGCAAGAGGCACAAGTGAGCCCCAAGCACTATTTGGGTGCGTCATTAAATATGCACCATTTTAATGCACTCCTAGCTGCGCACCAATTCGGGGCCCAATTCAACCACGAAATTTTGCAAGCCGTGTTTTAAAGCACCAAATGCCCGCTCCACCATTTCCGGAGAGCCTTTCACTCCTAACTCGATATGACGACCATAAACGGCGTGGTCCACGCTGGGAAGGCTAAAGACTTTGGCATCAAACTCGCGCTCGATGCTTTCCATCAAAGGCGTCAACGATGCTTCCATCGCGCCCATCACGATGACTGATTTTTCGAGCCAGCGGTTTTTTCTAAAGAACTCCGAATAATGCGTATCTAAAACCCATTCCAACATGGGCCAAGCCATGACAGGAAAACCGGGTAAAAAATGGACAGCGCCGCCAGATAACGCTTGACATGAAAATCCAGCAATCTTGTTATAGGGGTTGGGAATGATGTTGGCACCCACAGGAAACTTCCCCATGTTCAAGCGGTGAATATTGTCGGGGCGGTTGGGTTCGTAGGGGTGGTCTTGCTCTTTGGCAATGTCTTGCATGCGTTCCAAGATCAGCGCCTTGGCATCGGGGTGCAAAGTAAGCGCAACATCCAATGCGTTGGCAGCACATTGGCGAGTATGGTCATCCGGAGTAGCGCCGATTCCGCCAAACGAAAATACCACGTCGCCGCTGGAAAAGGCGGTCTTCAATGAAGCCGTAATACGTTGCGGATCGTCACCCACATAGTTGGCGTAGGACACTTGTAGGCCCCGCGTATTCAATATTGCGATGGCTCTTTCAAGGTGCTTGTCAGAACGTTTTCCAGACAATATCTCATCACCAATAATGATCAACCCAAACTGCATTAATGGCCTAGCGAAACAAGAGGGACGTCGTCGCTTAGGAGCTGTGTCGGCGGACTCGCAGGCGAACTCCGCAATTCGTCTAGGACGGTCAACCCGTAGTGGGTAAACCACAGCGAAGAGAACGCAAAAATAAGGGTGTAAATCCAGATCGATAGCGGCACCAAAATAGGCGCCATCGCAATCGCCATGAACCCCACAGACCACACCATGCTAGGCGCTGCGCCAAGCATTCCGCAGACCACACCCATCGACAACAAAGGCAAGCGGTGCTCCATAAAAATCGTATGTCTTTCGTCGGCGCTGGCGTGACTGGCTAAAGCATCAAAGGCCATGACCCGGTACGTCAGCCAGCCCCATATTAAAGGAGGCAACACCAGAACCAAAGGCGGCACCAGCCACATAGGCGCAGACACCAGCATCGCTAACAGTGCCAAGGCCAGCGATACCAGCGACCAACCCACGCAAAGATAAAACGAGGCGCCTTCAAGCCGCTTTAGATGCGCAAATCGACGCCGTGCGACCAAATCCACCAAGGCCGGTGCCATGAGCCAAGACACCAGCAAAAGCGTACCCATCACAACCACGGGGGTCACAACGAGTAAAAGTAAAAGCGGAGCAAGAACGGCCTTCAAGCCTGACAAGCCGATGTTCTCCAGCAAAGCCCACAACGTATTGACAAAGCTGGACGATTGCAGGAAAGCGTCGATGGCGTCGGTCGAGGGCTGCCAATAGAAATAACCAAGCGCTCCCGTAACGCCCATCAAAACGGCCAAAGGCATCAGCGAAAGCAGGATCACTTTCGGATGCAGGCAATAGGCGCTCGCACGCCACAGGGAGTCAAGCAAAAGCTTCATAACCCGAAGGATACTCCTGCATCGATAGTAGGATCAAGTGGCGATGGAGGCCAAATCTTGTGCACTCAACCACCGCCACTGGCCAGGCGTGAGGTCGTCTGGAAGCCGCAAACCCCCTATTTGTGAGCGGTGCAAGGCCTCCACACGGTTGCTTACAGCCGCAACCATGCGTTTTACCTGGTGGTACTTCCCTTCGGTCAGGGTCAATCGCAGATGAAAGGGGGAAACTGCCTCGCAGGCAGCAGCTTTGACCGGTTTGGGGTCGTCGTCTAGAACCACGCCGCTTAAGAGCTTTTGAACCTGAACGTCGTCCAAAGGGTGCTTCACAGTCACTTCATACACCTTGGGCACGTGGTGGCGGGGAGAACTCATGCGGTGAATGAATTTGCCGTCATCGGTGAGTAGCAACATTCCCGTCGTGTCTTGGTCTAAGCGCCCTACCGCTTGCACACCTTGAACAGCCGCTTTTTGGGGTCTTAAGCGTAAAGGCGATGGCAGCAAGGTATAAATGCTGGGATAGGTGGATGGTTTTTGTGAACACTCCGTAGCCGCTGGCTTATTCAGCAACACATAGGCTTTTTCAAAATATGGCCAATCACTACCCTGAACCTTAAAACGCATGCCAGGTGCTTTAAATTCTTCTGCTGCTTCTTTGCAAACGGTGGGGTTGTTCAGGTTGTTATTTGCATAAACATGAACCAAGCCTTGCTGAATCAAACCAGCACAAACACGTCGGGTTCCAAAGCCCTGGGAGTAAAGAATCTCTTGAAGTTGCATAGCCCAAGTATCGCAGGGCAACCCCGCGCTTACATGAAGTTAGCAACTAACAGCAAACATCCACTTAAGGCGTTTTGATTTTTCCCCGAGGGATCACGGTGGTCGTGATGGTAGGGCGAACCGGCTCACCGCCAGACAATGGTTTGGGTGGTGAAGTATCCTTCTTAGGCTTCTTCGACTCTTTATTTGATTTTTGTTGACCTTTTGCCATGCTGAGCTCCTGTGCAAAGTTGATACGATAAGAATGCAGTTTAACTGCCAACTCTACCACCCGATGACGAAAATAATTGCCATTGATGAATCAGAAATTGAAGTCACTGCCATCC
>SXSX01000169.1 GCA_005793295.1 Burkholderiales bacterium
GATTGCGCAAATCTCGGGCGCAATGCCAAGTGATTCTGGGCGCATTGTTTTTGCAGGACATGACATCACGAAGATGACTATGGACGAACGCGCTCGACTTGGCTTGGTCCGGTCTTACCAAATCACCAGTATTTTTGGTCGCTTGAGCGTGCTCGATAACATCGCCTTGGCCGTTCAAGCCATCGAGGGCAGCAGCTTTCGTTTTTGGTCCAGCGCCCGATCAGAAAAAGAACGCTATGAAAAGGCCCTTGCCGTCGCTCAACGCGTCGGTTTAGACGCACGACTGACTCATTTAGCCCAAGCCTTATCCCACGGCGAACAGCGCCAACTTGAAGTGGGATTGGCGCTGGCCAGCCGACCCCAACTGCTCCTGCTCGATGAGCCTATGGCAGGTATGGGGCCGGAGGAAACCGAACGCATGGTGGGCTTGTTAGACAGCCTGCGCGGTGAAACGACGGTGGTGCTTGTAGAACACGATATGGACGCCGTTTTCAAACTGGCTGACACGATTTCGGTCTTGGTTTTTGGTAAGGTCATCGCCAGTGGAAATGCCCAAGAGATTAAAGACAACCCGTCAGTGAAAGTTGCCTACCTTGGGGACGACTTCCAACACCTTAACGTGTCGCAGGTGACGCCATGAGCGCACTGCTTGAAGTCAAAGATTTGCAAACCGCGTATGGGCCAAGCCAAATACTCTTTGGTATTGATCTACAGATTTCCGCTGGCGGCTTTGCCACTTTGCTCGGGCGCAACGGTATGGGTAAAACCACCACTGTGCGGTCTATCTTGGGTTTAACCCCTGCCCAAAGTGGCACCGTTTACTTCTTAGGCGAACGCATTGACCAACTCAGCCCAGACCGCATCGCCCGCATGGGCATGGCCGTGGTTCCCGAAGGTCGTTTGATTTTTCCCACCTTGACCGTCACTGAAAATTTAAAAGCGTTCGCAGCCAATCGCAATGCGTCATCAGCGCCTTGGACGCTTGAGCGCGTCTTTGACCTCTTCCCCCGATTGGCCGAACGCAGCCGCCATATGGGCAACCAACTCTCTGGTGGTGAGCAACAGATGTTGGCCATCGGTCGAGCTTTGATGACCAACCCCCATTTGCTGGTCTTGGACGAAGCCACCGAGGGCTTGGCCCCTTTGATTCGGGAAGATATTTGGAATTGCTTGGGAGCCCTTCGCGCACAAGGCCAAAGTATTTTGATCATTGATAAATACGTTCAGCGCTTGGTCCAACTCGCCGATCACCACACCTTGATTGAACGCGGCAAAGTGGTCTGGAGTGGAGACTCGAACGCATTGAGCGAGAACCCTGACCTCTGGCATCGCTACATCGGGGTTTAAAAGGAACAACTATGAAAATACTACAACCAGCTACATGGCCTAGGCCCCGCGGTTACTCCAACGGGGTGATGGCCAGCGGAAAAACGGTGTGTGTTGCCGGAATGATCGGTTGGGACGCGCAATGCCAATTCCAAACCGATGACTTTGCGGGTCAAGTCCGATAGGCCCTGGAAAATATTGTTGCCGTATTAAAAGAAGCCGGTGCAAAACCTGAACATATCGTGCGAATGACCTGGTACGTGACCGACAAGCGCGAATACCTCGCGGCCGCCCGAGAAATCGGTCTGACTTTTAGAGAAACCATCGGCAGCTTTAACGCAGCCATGACGGCAGTGCAAGTTTCTGCCTTGATTGAAGACCGGGCGAAGGTGGAAATTGAAGTGACGGCGGTGATTCCGGATTAAGGAAAGGTCTTGCGCTAAAATCAGCATTAAAAATGAGGTCGATAACGGCCCGTTACCTTGGCCGACCCCGCATATAAGCGGGGCGGCAAAAAATACACTTTCGTTAACCCTGGGAGGGGTCATGCAATTGATCTGGGTATCGGGCCCTGCGGCCCGCGTTGTCACTATTTCTATCACCGCTCGAAAAGTCGCTGCTGCCATGGGCTTAGCGGCTGCATCGTGCATTTTGATCGGTGTTTTATTCCATTTTGTCGGGCTACGCGTTGCCATTGACTACGCCCCTTCGCTGGCTCGAACTTTAGGCGGCGTTAGTTCCGAACAAGACCAACAAAAAATGGAAATAGGCTACCGAGAGCAGTTACATGCCCTTCAGTCGCAATATTCTGAAGTGGTTCAACGCCTAGGCGATATAGAAAAAAGCAAACGGCAATGGACAGAAATGTTCGGGATTGAGTCCCTGTTTCACCAAGCTAAATCCCCCAGCCCCAAGGGACAAGGCGGCCCTCTCAAAATCATTTCTTCTTGGCGCTTAAAAGAGCCCGATTTATCAAACCAACTCGCAGTCACCCAACAACAACTCACCGATTTGAACCAGTCACTGCTCACCAACCAGCAGCAATGGCAAGACGATTTAAAGCGCTTGGCAAAACTGCCAACGGCTTTGCCTTTGGCCGTCGATTTTCTTGTAACAAGCGGCTTTGGCGTTCGGGCTGACCCTATTACAGGTGAAGCCAGCCTTCATGAAGGCATTGACCTCGTGGCACCCATTGGCAGCGCTGTTCTAGCGACTGCCAGCGGCAAAGTCATTCGCTCCGAGTTCTCAGGCGCCTATGGCAACGTGGTCGAAATCGCCCACCCGGGAGGACACGTTACCCGTTACGCCCACCTACGCGAGCGGCTGGTCAACCTAGGGCAGCGTCTCCAACGCGGGCAGATTCTTGGGCGGCTTGGCAACTCAGGGCGATCGACCGGCGCGCATCTGCATTACGAGGTGTTGTACCAAGGTCAATCTTTAGCACCTCACGCAGCACTGACTGCCCACGCAAAATTCCTTAAAGCGCACCCTGAGGCCAGTTCCCATGTTTGGTAAAAAAAAGTCCCCCGCTAGTCCATTGGTATTGAGTGCGGAAAAATTTGATACCTTAATTGGGTCCCAATGCGAAATGCACGGCCGCATTTTGGCAACGGACAGCTTGCGCTTGGATGGCACCGTCGTCGGTCATATCGAAGCACATTCTGATTTGCCCATTACAGTGGTCATCGGGGAAAGCGGCGTGGTGCAAGGCGAAGTTCGCGCGCACCGCATCATCGTCGCCGGCAAAGTGACCGGCAACATTCACGCCCTAGAGCGCATCGAGCTTCATGCCAGCGCTTTGGTGCAAGGCGATATCAAGTATGGATCGCTTGCAGTAGAACATGGGGCACGGGTTTTGGGATTGCTACTGCAAATTGACAGCCTTGCGTCCGACCACAGCGAAGATGAAGTTCGGGCGGTGATTCTTAAAGCGAAGGCTTAAGTCACCCGAAGATGCGCAGAGTTTTACAAAGTACTGCCTACTGCCTATTACCCACTGATCCATTGCGTTCCACCATAAATGACTCAAATGCGCTGACAGAGTCTTTATGCTTTCGTCCGTCCATCTTCAGCAGTTTCTGCCAAATGGCTGGCAGGTCCTCCCCCTCCAACGGATCCGTTTCTACAGGCCAAGCGCGGGCATATCGCCCGCCCCCAGCAACCAGAACTTCTCCATTCAGAGTGCATTCTTTGCTGAGTAACCAAGCTACGGCGGGGGCCAGTGCTTCGGGTTGTAACTTATTTATCCAATGCGAAGGCAAGTGAGAAGCGGTCATTTGTGAATAGGCATATGGAGAAATAGCATTGCAATAAATATTGTGCTTTTCACCTTCATGGGCTAACGATCGAACCAGCGACTCAATCGCACCTTTGGAAGCGGCGTAGGCCGACAAACCGTGATTTCCGAAGCGCCCAGCACTGGATGTGCTCGCCAGTGCCCTGCCAAAGCGTTGTTCTTTAAAAATGGGCCAAGCGGCATGAAAAAGTGACAGCGTGCTCACCACACCGGTTTCGATAATTTGCATCAACTGTGAAACGCTCAGGGAGTGAAAAGAAGCGTGCTGCGAAATGGCAGCATTGGCGTACACCATATCCAAGCTTCCCCATGTATTCATGGCTTGATCCACCATGCGGCGACCCGAATCGGGATCCAATGCGTCATCGTAATTGGCCTGCGCCTGCCCACCCTGCGCCAGAATTTCTTGTACTACGCCGCCAGCGCTGGATTGGGCATCTGTTTCTGAAGGATGTCTTCGGTTATTGACCAATACCTTCACGCCACAGCTTGCCAAATACAGACTCATTGCCCGCCCAACGCCTTTTCCTGCGCCTGTAACGATAGCGACCTTGTCTTTCAACGACGGGGGAGTTTGAAACCTGTTTTTTATCATCGAAAACCCTTAGATGTGTTTATGAAAAATTTCATACACTTAGTAAGATAGTGATAGTAATTAACAAGGTTCAGTATGTCTACTCAAATTTTGAACACCCTCAGCAGTAACCTGGTTCCTGGTGACCACCCTTACCTTCAAGGCGCTTGGACGCCCCTGCTTGAAGAGGTCAATGCCACTGAACTGGAAGTTTTGGAAGGCAGCATTCCGCTTGATTTGGATGGCGTTTATTTGCGCAACACCGAAAACCCAGTGTTTCAGGCCAAAGGCAAATACCATCCTTTTGATGGTGACGGCATGCTGCACATGGCAGCCTTCAAAAATGGCAAGGCCAGCTACCGCAACCGATTCATCCAAACCAAAGGCTTGCAAGCCGAACTGGAAGCGGGTCGAGCGCTTTGGGCGGGCCTGATGGAAGACCCTGCCTTGTCTGAGCGAGCGGGCTGGGGTGCGCATGGCAGCCTAAAGGACTCGTCGAGCACCGACGTAGTGGTGCACGCCGGACGCGCTCTGACCACGTTTTACCAATGCGGCGAAGGCTACCGCGTCGATCCGATGAACCTGACGCATGAGGGCATCCCGCCCTGGACTCCGTTGGACGGTATTTCCGCCCATTGCAAAGTGGACGAAAGCAACGGCGAACTGCTTTTTTTCAACTACTCCAAACACGCACCCTACATGCACTATGGCGTGGTCGACAAGCACGACAAGCTGGTGCATTACGTGCCCATTCCTTTGCCGGGGCCGCGCTTGCCGCACGACATGGCTTACACCGAAAACTACGCCATCCTCAACGACTTTCCTCTTTATTGGGACCCCGAATTGCTGAAACAAAATAAGCATGTGGTTCGCTTTTACAAAGACACGCCCTCGCGCATTGCCATCATTCCTCGGCGTGGGCAGACCCAAGACATCATTTGGTTTGAAGCTGCCCCTACCTTTGTGCTGCACTGGCTTAATGCCTACGAAGAGGGCGATGAGATCGTGCTCGACGGCTATTTCCAGGACGACCCCATGCCACGAAACTACGAAGGCGCTCCTGAGGGTTACGAGCGCATGATGTCGTATCTGGATCAGAAAAAAATGGGCTGTCACCTGCACCGCTGGCGCTTCAACTTGAAAACTGGCAAGACCACAGAAAAGCGTCTGGACGAGCGCATTCTGGAATTCGGTATGTTCAACCAGCGCTTCGCTACAAAGCCTTACCGCTATGCCTACAGCGCAGTCCAAGTGCCCGGTTGGTTCTTGTTCCATGGCTATGTCAAACACGACTTGAAAACGGGCGACTCTTGGGAGATTCGCTTGCCCGAAGGGCAGTACGCCAGCGAGGCCCCCTTTGCCCCAAGCGTGAACGCCAAGGACGAAGACGATGGCTACTTGGTGAGCTTCATCACCAATGAGAAGACCCAACGGTCTGAAATCATCCTCATTGATTCCAAGAAATTTGACGCTGGCCCGGTTTGCCGCATTGCCTTACCCCACAAATTGTGCAGCGGCACCCATGCTTGTTGGGCCAGTGGCGCTGATTTGGAAAGCGGCGGCTTGCTCTCCGGACAACCTCACTGAACCTTCTCCACCGCCCCCTCGTTACGCACATAAATTTGGAGAACACCATGGGACTTGAAACCTTTGTTGAAACACCCCCTTATCTGATTGAAAACCCGAATTTACAAGGAGGTTTTGCTCCTATCGATCAGGAGTTGGTGGTACAAGAATTTGAAGTCATCGGCAAGATCCCCAAAGACTTCAGCGGCATGTATGTTCGCAACGGCCCTGTGCCACAGCACACCCCAAAAGGCAAATACCACTGGTATGACGGCGACGGCATGTTACACGCGGTGCATTTTCAAAAAGGACAGGTCACGTACCGCAACCGCTGGGTCAACACCGATGGTTTGCAGGCAGACCAAGCGGCAGGTGTTAGCCTAGCCCCTGGACTAAAACAACGTCTACCCGAAGGCGCCTTACCCGATGATGCGCTGAAAAACACATCCAACACCGATGTGAAATTTCACAACGGCAAGTTGTTGTCCATGTGGTACCGAGGTGGCGCGGTTTATCAAGTTGATCCGTTAAGTCTGGAAACACTGGGCAAACTCGATTCAGACCCGCGCTTAAAGGGTCTGCAAATTTCAGCCCACTCCCGCGTGGACGAACGCACGGGCGAATACCTGTTTTTTGCCTATGGCAACCAACACCCCTATATGCATTACGGCGTGCTCAGTGCCACCTGCGAATTAAAAACTCTGGTTCCGGTGGAACTCCCGGGGCCCCGTTTGCCGCACGACATGGCCATCACCGCCAACTACAGCATCTTGCATGACTTCCCGCTGATCAATAACCCCGAGGCCCTTAAAGCCGGGCGTTACAGCCTGGAGTTTCACCCCGAGTGGAAATCGCGTTTTGCGGTTATTCCGCGCCACGGGAGCGCCGATCAAATCCGCTGGTTTGAAGCCGACCCCCGCTACATGCTGCATGTGGCCAACGCTTGGGAAGAAGTCAACGACAAGGGCGAAACCGAAATCGTGATGCTGGGCACGCCTTACGCCATGCCCAAGCAGTTTGACGGCAGCCTGGATGTGAAGCGCTTGCTGTTCACCATCGGCACCCAAGGCACCGAATACGAGTTCTACCAATGGCGCTTTAACCTGGCTACGGGCAAGACCCGCGAAAGCGTGGTGGAC
>SXSX01000170.1 GCA_005793295.1 Burkholderiales bacterium
GCCAAGCAGGCGCAAAGCCGGGTTAAAGCGTTAGACCGCATGGAAAAAATTGCGCCTTTGATGGCCGATGCGGAATTCACCTTTGAGTTCAAGGAGCCCGCGAACCTGCCTAACCCCATGCTGTCCATGTCGGGTGTGAGTTTTGGTTATCCGCCGCCTGACTGTGCACCGGCAGGCACACTGCCCACCGTGATTGTCAACAACGTCAGCCGCTCGGTTCTTGCTGGCCAACGCATCGGCATTTTGGGTGCCAACGGTCAAGGCAAATCGACCTTGGTTAAAACCGTGGCCCGCGACTTAGCAGCGATTGGCGGCGAAGTCACCGAAGGCAAGGGCCTCAATATTGGTTACTTTGCCCAACAAGAACTTGACGTTTTACGCCCGGCAGACAACCCGCTAGAGCACATGATTCGTTTGGTCAAAGAGCTCACCGCACAGGGAAAAATTGCCGGACAAGCCACCCGCGAACAAGACTTGCGCAGCTTCCTCGGAACCTTTAACTTTGGCGGCGACATGGTCAAGCAAGCCGTGGGCAGCATGAGCGGTGGCGAAAAAGCGCGGCTGGTGCTGTGCATGATTGTTTGGCAGCGCCCTAACCTCTTGCTGCTGGATGAGCCTACCAACCATTTGGACTTAGCCACCCGCGAGGCGCTGGCGATGGCGCTCAATGAGTTTGAAGGGACTGTGATGCTGGTCAGCCATGATCGGGCTTTGCTTCGCGCCGTTTGCGACGAGTTTTGGATGGTGTCGCATGGCGGTGTTGCGCCTTTTGATGGCGATTTGGATGACTACCAACGTTATTTATTAGACGAGGCCAAACGCCAACGCGAGGCGATTAAAGAGGCCCAGAACCAAGCTAATAAACAATTGGCCAAAGCCGCGTCTGAAAAATTAGCCGCCAGCGCTCCCGCAAAAACACCAGCAACCGAACAGGCTCGCAAATGGAAAAAAGAGATTGAGGGCTTGGAACTTCGCATCAGCACCCTAAACGCTGAAGGCGCTGACTTAGAAGGAAAGCTAGGGACTAACACCCACCCGACAGAAATAGCAGAGCTCGGGAAAAGTTTGAAAAAGGTCAATGACGAACTCAAAGACCTCGAAGACCAATGGCTCAAAGTCAGCGCCTTGCTAGAGACCTAAGGCCTTTAGTGGCCTCCGGCTTTTTTCTCTTCTTTCTTTTCCTCTTTCTTCTCTTCTTTTCCGTCTGCAGGCTTGGGGCGCACTAGCAAGGTTTTACAAACCTTACGCGCCGGTTTTTTATCCGTCGCTGCGATTTCTTCACACACCCGTTCTACCTTATAAGCCCAAGCGCTGGGGCTTGGTAACGCGAAAAGGAGAAAACATAGCAAAGCAGCGCTTGGAATCACTCTCTCGTTTGTAAGCTTGTTCATAAAAATATCTGTTTCACGCGAAGTTAAAGTGGCAAAGCGTACTTTACGCCATTGAATCTTGCTTGTTATGCAATTTTTTTCAATCCTCACAAAGCAGTATTCACAATCCTAGCACCCCAACTGCGGCTACGATGCTCTCCAAATAAGGAGACTTTCATGCCTGTGATCACCACCATTGAAGACCTGCGCATCTTGGCGCAAAAGCGGGTTCCCCGCATGTTTTACGACTACGCTGACTCAGGGAGCTGGACCGAGAGCACCTACCGCGCCAATGAGTCTGACTTTCAAGCCATCAAACTGCGCCAGCGCGTCGCAGTCAACATGGAAAACCGAAGCACAGCCAGCACCATGGTGGGCCAAAAAGTCGCGATGCCCGTGGCGATTGCGCCCACCGGCTTGACAGGAATGCAGCACGCGGACGGAGAAATTTTGGCAGCCCGGGCGGCCAAGGCCTTTGGGATTCCTTTTACGTTGTCCACCATGAGCATTTGCTCGATTGAAGAGGTCGCCAAACATACTGATAACCATCCCTTTTGGTTTCAGCTCTATGTGATGAAAGACCGCGCGTTTATCGAGGCGCTGATTGACCGCACCAAGGCAGCCAAGTGTTCCGCCTTGGTGTTAACGCTGGACTTGCAAATTTTGGGACAACGCCATAAAGACCTAAAAAATGGGTTGTCTGCGCCACCTAAATTAACCCTTGCCAACATGATCAATATCGCGTCTAAGCCGCGTTGGGCTTTGGGAATGCTGGGGACGCCCCGTAGACAATTTGGCAATATCGTGGGCCACGTCAAAGGGGTGGCCAATATGGGATCTCTGAGCGAATGGACCGCCAAGCAGTTTGATCCGGGGCTGAATTGGGCCGATGTCGAATGGATTAAAAAACGCTGGGGCGGAAAGCTGATTTTGAAAGGCATTCAAGATGTGGAAGACGCCCGCTTGGCGGTCAATAGCGGTGCCGATGCGCTGATTGTCAGCAACCATGGAGGACGCCAGCTTGACGGCGCACAAAGCAGTATTTGCGCTCTGCCCGCGATCGTCGATGCCGTTGGTAAGCAGATAGAGGTGCACATGGACGGCGGCATCCGAAGCGGCCAAGACGTATTGAAAGCCCGCGCGTTGGGCGCCCAAGGCACGTACATCGGTCGGGCCATGTTGTACGGCTTAGGCGCCATGGGTGAAGCTGGGGTCACCAAGGCTTTGCAGCTGATTCACAACGAGCTGGACCTGACGATGGCCTTTTGCGGACGCACCCAAATGGACACCGTGGACAAAAGCATTTTGTTACCGGGGACGTTTCCGGTTTAAGCCCCGCTAGACTTGGCGGGTGACTTCTCAAGGCTCCCCTCAAACGCCGATTCGTCGGATTGCCCACCTCGATATGGATGCGTTTTACGCCTCCGTCGAGTTGTTGCGTTACCCGCAACTCAAAGGGCTTCCTGAGGTCATTGGCGGAGGGCGCAGGCGCGAAGATGACTTGCTCGGGCGCTTACGCCAGGCCTACCCTGAGGGAGATTGGTCGGCGGATCGTTTGAATGCGATTCCCATTGATTTTTTTCCCCGCATCAAGGGCTACGAAGGCCGTGGCGTCATCACGACAGCCACCTACGCCGCTCGCCAATTCGGAGTGGGCTCGGCCATGGGCTTAATGAAAGCGGCCAAGCTCTGCCCCCAGGCGATTTTGCTACCCGTGGATTTTGACCAATACCGCCATTACTCACGCCGGTTTAAAAGCATCATTACCGACATCGCTCCGGTGATGGAAAA
>SXSX01000171.1 GCA_005793295.1 Burkholderiales bacterium
CGCTTGAATGCAATACAAAATGAAACGGGTTCCCATCATTTAATCGCGCGGTTGCTTGTATCGGTCATAAGCCCACAAATACTGGGTCGGGCACTGCGCAATCAAAGCCTCCATCGCTTGGTTGATTTGTTCTGTCGCGCGGCCCAAGTCGTCAAACAACAATGCCTCCAAAGGCGCAACATGTACCGTGTATCCACGTCCCCACGCAAGGCGCTCGCCCCACGCGATCAGGATGGTGGCACCGGTTTGTTGCGCTAAACGCACCGATAAAGTCATCGTATAGGCTGGCTTGCCAAAAAACGGGGTCCATAGACCTAGGTGATTGGGCGGCACCTGATCCGGTAAAACGCCGACGCACTCGCCATTTTTCAGCGCTTTGAGCATTTGTTTCACACCCGCAAGACTCGCAGGAGCAGTATACAAACCGGGGCGCTGCCGTGCGGGCCCCACCAATCGACCCAACCAGTGTTTGCGTGGGGGGCGGTACAAAACCGTCATTGGTTTGCCGGACTGACCATAACGCTGGGCATAGGCTTGCGCAGTTATTTCAAAACACCCTAGATGGGGGGTGAGAAAAACGATGCCACGCCCGGCTTGAAGCGCCTGTTCTACATGCTGCTCGCCTTGCCAGTGGATTACCACCGCCCGCCCCATCCATAACCGCGGCAGTTCAGCAACCAGGCGCCCAGCAGATGCAACGGCTAGAAAGATTTCCGCTAAGCCTAACCCAGCCTGGGTTGCGTTGGCCATGAAACGTTGCCGGTAGGTTTTGGAGCTTAAAAAGACAACCCAACCCAACACCGCCCCAAAAGTATGGAGGATGAACAAAGGGAGAAAAGACAGTGCGCGAAAGACAATTGTCATCTGTGGGGTAAAATTACTGCGGTCGCTGAGTTATGAACTACTTGCAGGGCGACCACCACTCGGCGATCTAACTATTTGATTGCCATTGTGCCTTGTCAAATCTGACACATCTGCTAAAGCGTTCGCCGAAGCCCCAAAGCCCAAGCAACGCAATTTGTTGTTTTTTATTTGGAGTAATTTTATGGCGAACGATTTTCTTTTCACCTCCGAGTCCGTCTCTGAAGGGCACCCCGACAAGGTGGCTGACCAAATCTCAGATGCGATTTTGGATGCTATTTTTAAACAAGATCCTAAGTCGCGCGTTGCGGCAGAAACTTTGTGCAACACAGGCCTCGTTGTCTTAGCGGGCGAGATCACCACCAATGCCCACGTCGACTACATCCAAGTCGCACGGGACACAATCAAACGCATTGGCTACGACAACACCGAATACGGAATTGATTACAAAGGCTGCGCGGTTTTAGTCGCTTACGACAAACAATCGAACGACATTGCCCAAGGCGTAGACCATGCGTCCGATGACCACCTCAATACCGGTGCCGGTGACCAAGGCCTGATGTTTGGCTATGCCTGCAACGAAACGCCTGAGTTGATGCCCGCGCCTATTTACTATGCGCACCGCTTGGTAGAACGGCAAGCGCAGTTGCGAAAAGACGGCCGCATGCCCTTTTTGCGCCCTGACGCCAAGAGCCAAGTGACCATGCGCTATGTGGATGGCAAGCCCCACAGCATTGACACCGTGGTGTTATCAAGCCAGCACAGCCCAGAAATGAGCAATGGCACGACCATGAAGCAAGAATTTATTGACGCTGTCATTGAAGAAATTATCAAGCCCGTTCTGCCTAAAGAGTGGCTCAATGACACCCGCTATTTAGTCAACCCCACCGGCCGCTTTGTGGTCGGCGGACCCCAGGGTGACTGTGGTTTAACAGGTCGCAAAATTATCGTGGACACCTATGGCGGCGCCTGCCCCCACGGAGGCGGCGCATTTTCCGGGAAAGATCCTACAAAGGTAGATCGCTCTGCCGCCTATGCCGCTCGCTATGTGGCCAAGAACATTGTGGCTGCGGGCCTGGCCAAGCAGTGCCAAATTCAAGTCGCCTACGCCATTGGTGTCGCCAAGCCCATGAACGTCACGGTGTACACCGAGGGAACTGGCGTGATCTCTGATGAAAAAATCGCAACCTTGGTGAATGAACACTTCGACTTGCGCCCCAAAGGGATTATTCAGATGCTCGATTTGCTGCGTCCTATTTATGAAAAGACAGCCGCATATGGACACTTCGGCCGTGAAGAACCTGAGTTCACATGGGAGCGAACAGACAAAGCCCAGGCTCTGCGGGCTGCAGCCGGACTGTAATCAGCCCGCCACAGATGAACCTCAATACACAGCGCTTTATTGACCGCTGGCTCGGCCAGTTGTTATGTGGACTGGTGTCGTTGTGGGTTCGTCTGTCGGCCGTATTGAGAAAATCGGCCGATTTAGGAACCCATCCAAAAAATATTTTGGTGATCCTGCTCTCCGAGATGGGAAGCATTGTGTTGGCAGGGCCGATGTTTGCGGAGCTTCGCAGGCGCTATCCCACGGCATCTATTCACGTTTTGCAGCTTAAAAAAAACCAAGAGGTCTCTCAACTCTTAGGGCTCACTGCACCGGAATTTTTACACTCGATCGACGACCGCTCAGGCCTTCACCTTTTGCGTGACATCCTGCGAGTCAGCTTAGCAATGCGAAGTCTTCGGATCGATGCAGTCATCGATTGTGAACTTTTTTCGCGGGTCAGCAGCTTGTTGTCCTTTGCCAGTGGTGCTCCGGTTCGCGTGGGTTTTACCCCGCACACCCAAGAAGGCTTGTACCGCGGCAGCTTCATCAACCACGCGATTCCCTATAACCCCTACCAGCACATTAGCAAACAGTTTTTGTCCTTAGTAGACGCACTATCGGGCCAAGGTATGCCGCGCAACAAAGCCGCACCTACGATCCCCACGCCTACTGCAACCGAACTGTCCGTGTCCTTTGACGCCACAGAATTAGCTTCTTACCGAGAAAAGCTCCATAGCGATCATCCCCATTTATCGCAGCGAAAATTAGTTTTGATCTACGCTGGCGGCGGTATTCTTCCTGAGCGGGCATGGCCAGCGGCGTATTACGCACGGGTCGCCCAAGGGCTCTGCCACGAAGGGTTTGCTGTTGGTTTGATTGGCCTGAAGGACGATGCCCAACTCGCCAAAGACTTGCAAGCCCAAACCGATAGCCCCTTTTGCATAGACCTTACGGGTTACACCCGCAGCATCCGTGAACTACTGCTGTTGTTTCATGCGTCCGAGTTACTGATTACCAACGATGGCGGCCCAGGTCACTTTGCCTGCCTCACGCCGATTCAGACCATGGTCTTTTTTGGACCTGAGACAGGCAAACTCTATGGACCTTTGGGGTCACGCAATATGGTGATTGAATCAGGAATTGCCTGCTCGCCCTGCTTGAGTGCCTACAACCACCGATTGACGTTTTGTGACGGTGATAACCAATGCCTTAAACGCATTGCCCCAGATCCAGTGCTCGATGCCGCCCTGCGGTTTTTGAAATCAACCCATCAAGCTGCGCATGTCGACTAAGGTGAGCCTTCAAGTACGTGCGCTGGCTGCCATCGATTGGCTGAAAAGTATCCGCTATATCAAATTTGGATTGGTCGGTGCCAGCGGTACGGTCGTCAACATGGTGGTTTTGTATTTAGGCCATGAATTTTTGTTTCAATCCCTTGAGGGCCCTCAAGGCAAGCCTTACGCCTCGCTGGCTTTGGCAATTGCTATTGCTACCCTCAACAACTTTACTTGGAACCGCCTTTGGACGTGGTCTGACCGTGTGCGTGCTGTTAACACGCAAGGGGATGCGGGATTGCACATCGCGCCAACGCCGCTTATCAATCAATTCGGGAAATATGCGCTCGCCTCTTGGTTTGGAATTGCGCTGCAATACGGTCTGACCCTGTGGCTAGCCCATGCCATGCATTACATGATTGCCAACGTCATCGCTATCGTTGTAGCCAGCGTCAGTAATTTTGTCGCCAACGACCGCTGGACTTTTCGCAACCGATAGTTCCTAGGCTATGCCAACCGCACCTACTTCGACCCCACATTCTTCTTACACCTCGATGTGGCTTTGGGTGGGTTTGCTTGTCTTTGCAGCCGCGCTCTATCTCTTTGGTTTAGGCAGCTCCTACGCCCCAACCAACGGCGATGAGATGGTCTATATCCATATCGCACGGCTTACTGCTGCAACGGGGCACTGGCTGCCTTTGCAGTCCGACATCGTTAATTTACGCAACACCAAGCCGCCATTTTTATTTTGGCAAGCCATGGTTGCGGGCGACTGGGGAAACCATTGGACGATGTTCGCCCTGCGGCTTCCCAGCGTTGTGTACTCCTTTTTTACAGCAGCCATCGTTGCGGCCTTAACTCACCGAATCGCCAATAACTGGCGCACGGCCTGCCTTGCGGCCGTGGTCTATCTGGCATTTTTTTCCACCTTTCGCTATGGCCGCGCTTATCTCACGTCGGGGCCTGAAACGTTTTGGCTGGCCTTACCAATGTTCTATTTGCTTTGGAATGCACAGAAAATAACCAAGACGCCCATCGCTTGGAAAACATTTACGTGGTTTGGTTTAGCATTTGGCGTGGGCTTGCTCTATAAATCGTTTGCCCTGGTGGCACCTGCGGCTGCCACCTTGTGGTTTGTCTTGCTGTGGCTTGAGCCCACGCTGCAATGGAGATCGTTGCTGCGCACCACCTTGGGCGTGACATGGACCGCCTTGTTGGCTTTGGGAATATTTAGCCTCTGGTTTGTGATCGATCCGAACCCGAGTGCGGTTTGGCAAGAATTTGTTGTTGCAGAGAATGCAGGAAAAATGTCGGGCTCGCAAGGCTATTGGCATGCTGCATTGTTTGGGGACTATCCACTATGGACCCAGTTGCTGGCTTACCTCGAAAATGCCGGCTTACTATGGTTTGTAGTGATGGGGCTAGCGTGGGCGGGAGTTAGCGCTGGGCTAAACAATAAAGTTCGCACCCCTTGGATGCCTGCCCAAGGCACCTTAATGATTTGGCTTTTAGTTTGGCTGGTTATTTTTTCCATCCCCAGCCAACGCTCTGCCAGGTACGTGATTCCTGCGATGCCCGCCCTGGCGATGGTGCTGGCCCTTTATTGGGATCGGATTGCGCGCTTTTGGTTTTTTATCACTATGGGAATTTCTGCGCTTGCCTTTGTCATGCTGGGGCGGATCGCCTGGGTGATGGGTGACATGGGCATCGGCTCGGAATGGGATCTTTGGACGACTTTAACGCTCACCACAGCGGGTGGTTTTGCCGCCATTGCAGGCGTTTTTAAATCCCGGTGGACACGCAATAGTGCATTGTTTGCCAGCCTGTGTGTGTACGCCAGTTTCAGCGCCATGGTCGCACCATTGGACAGCCCAGCGGCTCAGTACAGTGAAGCAGTCAAGGCGCAGCTACAAGGAAAACGCATCGCCGTTCCCAATGGTTTTACCGGGCAATACGAGCGTTTTGGTTTTGTTTTACCGGGCAACACCCTCATACCTTATGACGCAGAAGGCCGCAATACGGGCGCATTGCATCCCGACATGCCGCCCGCTGAGCGCTTGGTGTTTTTGCTGGAAAACCACGATGCTGTCGTATGGTTACAACGAGACGCACAACGAACCGATGCACTGTGCGCGGCAAAGTGCAAAGTTCTCGGGCAGCGCTGGCATGTCAAAAGCCGCCACCGCGAAGGCGAAATTACCTGGTCCAACTTTTGGCATCCTGACCAATGGCTTTTTGGTCGTGAATGGCTTGTCACCCTCCAAAAATAATCGGTATTTATCTAACGCGTAACGCCATTCGCACCAGGTAAATATGCAACACCACCCAAAGCCATGGGTCAAGCAATGCGTCCCACACGTTGCCCGTAGGTAATCGCAAGAGTGTGAAGATAACGACGGACAACACGACCAAGCCGCCAGCGCTTCTCAAGCCTGCAATGCCTTGAAAAATCCAAGGCAACAAACCCAATAGCAGCGCAACCCCAGCACTCCAAGGAGAAAAGCCCCACGCATAAAGTTGCATAGGTACCAAAGCCAAGGTATCTAGTAACAAAAGCCAACCCAATACGACGCCTAACAAAGTAAATGCCATATTGACACCACTGCGCGGGGACTGGCGGGCTTTCAAGGTCCAGGCAGCGATCGGCCAACGGCTGTAAAGATGCTGCCCTACCCATAGCACGGCAAGCACACTAGGCGTTTGAAAGGCCAGGCCCAACCAATACACTGGCCCCCATGTGCCGGGAATACATGCGATGACAGCTACAACCCAAACGATACGGTGGCGCCTGACACCCACACTTTGAGACAACAGGCTGTTTAATAGCGCAGCCATCACAACACCCCAACCCACATGCATAGCCCAAGGCAAATGGGCAAGCGAGGGCAAGCTAGGCGCCAATGCGTCCCATGCTGCTGTCATGGCTTATCCTTCTCGTTGGATGCGCTTGAATTTTGAGGGGTTTGGTTTGCATTTAAATCCAAGCGCTGCCAGGCAATACTGCGGCGTTGGTCGGTGTAGCTGATCCAAAGGCTGTTGTTCGTTTGAACGATGGCGGGATACGAAAACTCTTGTCCGGACGAACCCTCCTCCAGTCGCAGCGAAATATTCCAGTCCAGCCCATTGGGCGAGCGGCTCAATGCCAATCTTTCGCGCGAATGGGGGGAGTCGTTATGGGCCAACCAATGCTGCCCGTGGGATCGAAGGGTAGCGATCGCTGAGTCTGGATTATCTAAAGCCAAGTCGGGTAAATCTGTCCAGTTCTGCCCCGCATCAACGGTTTGGGCTGCAATGATTTTTCCAACTTCGCGTGTATCACGCATCAGTGCCATCCAATGCGTCGGCGAATTGGCTATCAATGCGGGCTGCAAGGCATAGCGCTTATTCGATATTCGCACCATGCCCACAAAATTGCCTTTACTGTCAAACCGCAGGGCCACAGGATACTTAAAACCCAACTCGAAATACGCGGGCAGCACCATGCCGCCATCCGCCAAAGGAAGCGGCGCTGTGCGGACTAAAAAGCTGGTATTCCACAACCACGACAAGGGCAGAAGCCCTACAGGCTCAAATTCCAAGTCTGCGTTTTGCGAATCTTGGCGTTGCTGTAAATGCAAGATACGCCCCGCTGCCCAACCACCCCAACCCGTCGCCACGACAAACAAATGCATGCGTCCGCTCGCGTCGAGCCATGCCACTGGATTGCCCAAACGGCGCAGGCCAAATCCCAATTGCGCACCTATGTCGTGGCGGTTCACCACAAAGCGTGCTGCACCCCAAGTCTGGGTGGCTCGGTTAAAACTTGCGCTTGCAATTTGAACATTGGGAGCGCTTTCGCGGTCGCCGGCAAACCAAAATGCCATGAGCGCATCCGGCTGGTTGTCTGGCATCGCCACCAGGGTACTCGCATGCGCAGCCATGGCGCCCGCCGGCATGGGAATATGCCCTTTGGCACCGGTCTTCCAATCCACATTTGCAGAAACTTCTGATGGGCTCTGAGAGATAGGGACAAGCGCTAAAGCAGGTGAGACGGTGGTCGAACGCTCAGACACTCCAAAAACCACCAACGCTCCCGTCAACAGAGCGGCACCCATCAAACGCAGTAAAACGGAAGGTATATCCATGGCGCAATCTTATCGGTAGTGAAAACACCCCTATGCCGTGAAGGTTCGGCACGGAGTAGGCCCATCGTAAATTGCGTTTTAATAACGTTTTGATTCTTTTTATATTGTGTGTATGAACCCCAGCATTTTGAGCGTAGCCCCCTTGGCTTTTCCATGGCAAACCCTGGACCCGTTTTTATTTTGTGTGCACCACAACGACACGTACCCGTCAGGTAACGCCACCATGGGCCCCAGCGTGCCGTTAACTGGGCGCGATCTTGGGCAAGACTTTGCTGGCAAAGATGGCTGGAGCATGTACCACGGTAAAACCGTCCCCGGCTTTCCTGCACATCCGCACCGAGGCTTTGAGACCGTCACCATCGTTCACCAAGGGCATATTGACCACTCCGACTCCTTGGGCGCCATCGCCCGCTTTGGCGCTGGAGATGTTCAATGGCTGACCGCGGGGAAAGGCATTGTTCACTGCGAAATGTTTCCTCTGCGTCATACCGATCAACCCAATCCTGCAGAGCTCTTTCAAATTTGGCTCAATCTCCCCGCCAAAAACAAAATGTCAGAGCCGCACTTCACCATGCTTTGGAATGAGAATATTGCGCGCGTGAAAATTCTTGACAATGAAAATCGGTCCACTGATGTTGTTGTCGTGGCCGGAGCGCTTCACGAAGCCAAAGGGCTGCCACCACCACCCCACTCCTGGGCCAGTCAAGCCGACTCCGATTTAGCAATATTCACGATTCGCATGGAACCCGGTGCCCGTTGGACACTCCCCCCGGCTACCCACAACGCAACACGCCGTCAGCTTTATTTTTTCAAAGGGATCACGCTCTGCGCCGCGGGTGAAACCATGGGCGTGCGTTCGGTCATAGAAGTTCGAGCCACCGATGCCATTGAAATCATCAACGGGGAAGAAAGCTCTGAGCTTTTGATGCTACAGGGCCGCCCAATCGGAGAGCCCGTTGCGCAATACGGCCCGTTTGTGATGAACACCCAAGAAGAAATTCACCAGGCTTTTGCTGATTACCGCCGCACCGAATTTGGCGGATGGCCTTGGGGCCAAACTGATCCCGTTCACCCGCGCGAAAAGAGCCGCTTCGCGCAGCATGCCAGTGGCGTTTTAGAAACGCCTTGAAAGATATTCCAGCCCCACAAAATTCGGCTACCCCATGCGACAGCCCTTTTGGGTTGCCACGCCAGGATGAGAAACGCCGCGACTGCCGACAGCAAAGGTTTGCGGCGAATCCAATCTGCACCCCAAAGCAACTGATCGCCCAGTGACAACGGCGATTTGACGCATTGAATCTCTTGAACCCACGCAGACCGCAATTGCTCACTTCTTTCGCAGAGCTGTTGCTGGCGCAATGTGAGATCGTTATTTCGCATGATTGGATGCGTCTTTAGTCAACGCTTGGTCACGCTTGAGTTCATCCACGCTTTTTTGGAACATCCCCTGCGGCGCACTTAAGCGTTGGCGTGCTTGGCGTAAAAAAATCAGACCCAGAGCCAAAAAAGAAAACGTCAACAGCCCCGCCGCTATCAAACGGTAGCCTTCCCAAAAAAGCAAAACTACGGTGCCGCACAGAAGCACCAAACCCAACCCAAGAAACAGCAGCGCCAAAGCACCCAGCACGAGTCCGTCAAAGATGCGGCGTTTTTCAAATTCCAGTTCCGTACCTAGCAATTCCAACCGTATATGCGCCGTCTCTAAAGCCGTTCCTAACAGTTGACGCAGTGAACTAAACAAGCCCTCGCTTTTGCGCTCAGCCATGCGATTTACCGACGGCCCAGAAGCAAGCCCAAGACCAATCCCAGGCCTGCGGCAACGCCAACCGACTTCCATGGATTTTCGTGAACAAACGCATCTGCCGCTTGGCCTGCTGCTTTGGCCTGCGCCACGGCCGCATCTTGTAAATGCAACAGATCCACCTTGGCTTGTTCCATGCGTGCTTGCACCCTTTTACGCACATCAGCAGCACTATCGCCGGCCTCTTTTGCGGTCATGCGCAACAACTCTTCGGCGTCTTCAATGACGAGTTGCAGGTCTTCCATTAGTTTGTTTTTGTGGCTTGTTGTCATGTCATTTTCTCCTGTGTGAATGATCAGTGAATAGCCCACTGTAAGGGGCGTGGGTTCGAGATATCTTGATGAAGATCAAACTATGCTCACCCAATGAATGCGCGCTGTATTTAACACGCACAATGTGTCAACGATGTTGTCCCCATTTATTCGCATTCTCCATTCTTCTGGTTTTCGCACGCGAGAACCTTTGCCTGTTTTCACAACCCAGGCCACCAAAACCTTTGAGGCCCATGCGACGTTTGCATTCGGTTCGGGGGTCTTGATGCGCCGCGCAGGTGAAGCTGTAGCACGCTTGGCGTTAGCCAGCAATCCGCACTCCCCCATTTTTTGGATTGCTTGCGGGCCTGGCAACAATGGGGGAGACGGCCTTGAAGCAGCGCTGTTTCTTCACCAATTTGGCAAGCAAGTGTGTGTCAGTCACCTTGGACTGCATTCCACAAGTTCCATCGAAACGCAAGACGCCTATGCGCGAGCGAAAAAGGCGGGTATCACCCTATCACTCCATCCGCCCGCATCATTTGACTCGGTGATTGACGCGCTGTTTGGCATAGGCGGCGACCGCACAGAACCTTCGCCCTATGACGCTTGGATACAGCACATTAACGCCTCTGGCAAACGGGTTTTGTCGATTGACGTGCCATCTGGCTTAAATGGTGACACTGGGGAGGTTAATTCTTTGTGTATTCGGGCAGAGACCACGCTGAGCTTACTTACCATCAAGCCCGGCCTCCTCATGGGCGAGGGTCGTGACGTCTGCGGAAACCTCTGGCTTCACCGACTCGGCGAAGATGAAGGCGGCGAACCCCAGGCTTTCCTCAACGCTCCTCTTTCTTTAGCGTCCCGGCCCCATGCCTCGCACAAAGGGTGCTTCGGTGATGTGGGCATTGTGGGTGGGGCGCCAGGCATGACCGGTGCGCCCCTGCTGGCAGCTACTGCCAGCTTGCATGGGGGCGCAGGGCGCGTTTACGTCGCTTTGCCTACAGACTGCAATGAGTTGGCAATCTCCAGCCAGCATTCCGAATTGATGTTGCGCAACTGGTCCGACTTACCTGTGGAGTCCATGACCATCGTCGCAGGTTGCGGTGCTGGACATGCCATGCAGGAAAGTCTCGCCTCGCTATTAAAGCGAGCCAAGCGTTTGGTGCTTGATGCCGATGCGCTGAACCACATTTCCTCATCGCAAACCCTCGTCGCACTTCTTCAAGACAGACCCGAAGGCAGCACGGTAATGACACCCCATCCCCTTGAAGCTGCTCGCCTATTAAACACAAGCACCGCTGCAATTCAAAAAGACAGACTGGGTGCTGCCCGGATGCTTTGCAGCCACTTTCAATGCACCGTGGTTCTTAAGGGTTCCGGCACAGTGATAGCCGACACCCGCTATGGGGTTCGCATCAACATCACAGGCAATGCCCGACTTGCTACGGCAGGAACGGGCGATGTTCTCGCTGGCCTCATCGGAGCGCACTGGTCAGCGCAAGGGGCAAGTGCCTTCCAAGCTTCATGTAGCGCTGTTTACCAACACGGTCTGATTGCAGATCAGTGGCCCGACGGGAAGACATTAACAGCGCATGCACTGGCTCTGGCATGCACTAAAGGGTGACACCCTTGGTGACACATCAGGCCACGTCTTGGTGCACGGCATAGGGAATCCGAACCAAAACCGTGCGCAACACCATGTCTACAATCAAATTTTCTGCGTCTTGAAAATCTCCCAGATCCAACTCCGACTTACCCAACACCAAGCCAATCTGGCTCGCCCAGTCCGCATAGACCTGGGTTGAAGCCCAGAGCAAAATCATCAGATGGCGGCCATCGACCGGCCGACACAAACCCTGCTCAGCCCATCGATTGAAAATGGCTACGTCGGCCTGCAAGGCAGGAATCACTCGCTCGGCGATTTCTGCAGAGAAGAGTGGCGCTCCAGAGACAACCTCGTTGGCGTACACCCTTGAATCATCGGGATGCTCCCTTGAGAATCGCAATTTCCCAGCGATGTAATCGCGAATCGCTCGCTCCGGATCATCGGGGCGTTGGCTCAAGGCATCCATGTAGGACAGCCAAACATCAAGCACGCCGTGTAAAACGCGCCGGTAAAGTTCTTCTTTGCTAGGAAAGTAGTACAACAAATTCTGCTTGGATGCACCCACCTCACGGGCAATATGGTCCAAGGAAACCCCGCCAAACCCACGCTGAGCAAATAACTTTTTAGCCGCACGCAAGATATCTTGCTCCAAGCGTTCGCGGGCAACGCTGACTTTGACAGCCTTCAATACATCCGGTTTTTTCATGGCAGGTACGGTTATTGCAATGTAAAAGCTAGGGTTTTTACCAATTGGTAAAACAAATCATAAGGCATTTAATTCAAAGCTTGTTGCTGAGATGGATTGTTTCATTTTGCCGGAGTCTTAGTTAACCCATTGTGATTTTTTGGAAGAACAACGTATGACGACCCAAGCCCTCGCACCTGGCGTAATCCCAGGACGATTAACACCTGCACAGTACGTGCAAAATTTTTGCGACGCCCATGCCCCGCTGAATCTGTCGCAAGCCAAGATTGAAGCAGACCGCTGTTATTACTGCTTTGATGCGCCCTGCCAAACGGCTTGCCCTACAGGTATCGATGTGCCAAGTTTCATTCGCCGCATCTCCGATGACAACGTCCGCGGTGCAGCACACACTATTTTGGAAGCCAACCCTCTAGGCGGCATGTGCGCCCGGGTCTGTCCGACCGAAGTTTTGTGTGAACAAGCCTGTGTGCGCAATACCCATGAAGATAAGCCGGTAGAAATTGGACTACTCCAGCGGTATGCCACCGACCATTTTTTCAGTGCACCGGGTAAACCTTTGTTTACCCGTGCCCCTTCCACTGGACGCAAAGTCGCGGTCGTCGGCGCTGGGCCCGCGGGGCTTACGTGTGCGCATGGCTTGGCACAAAAGGGGCATGACGTGGTTCTCTTTGATGCTCACCCCAAACTAGGGGGCCTAAACGAATATGGACTGGCAACCTACAAAACAGTGGGGGATTTCGCCCAAAAAGAAGTGCAGTGGCTGTTATCGATAGGCGGCATTGAAGTCCGTCACAACACCCAACTGGGAAAAGACATGGCGCTGGAGACCTTAGTCAAAGACTACGACGCTGTTTTTCTCGGCATAGGGCTTGCAGGTGTGAACAGCATTGGGATTCCTGAAGACAATACCAAAGGCATTCGCAACGCCGTAGAGTTTATTTCCGATCTAAGACAAGCCAGCGATCTCTCCAAAATACCGGTGGGTCGAAAAGTATTGGTGATTGGCGGAGGAATGACGGCTGTTGACGCCGCAGTTCAATCTAAAAAACTCGGGGCGCAGAGTGTCACCATGGTCTACCGCCGGGGCGCACAAGAAATGGGCGCTTCAGCCCATGAACAAGCTTGGGCGTTAGAAAATGGCGTGCATATCCACCACTGGGCAGCGCCTAAAAGCCTGCGTGTTGAAGCAGGGCATGTCACAGGCATGGAGTTTGCCTGCATGCAACTGGACAAAGACAAGCTCAAAGAAACCGGCGAACACTTCACCTTGGAAGCGGATCTAATTTTGAAAGCCATTGGCCAAAGTTTTATCGCCCAACCTTTGAGTCCCAGCGTCGAGCTCCAAGGGGGCCGCATCAAAACAAACGAAGCAGGAAAAACCTCCCACGCCAAAATTTGGGCGGGGGGTGACTGTCGTTTTGGCGGGCGAGATCTGACAGTGGAAGCGGTCGAACACGGCAAAGTGGCCGCCTTGTCTATTCATTCAGCGTTAAGCGCTTGAACCTAGGAACCTCACTATGGCAAATCTCAAAACCGAATTCGCTGGCATTCACAGTCCTAACCCATTTTGGTTAGCCTCTGCACCCCCGACCGACAAGGCCTATAACGTCAACCGCGCGTTTGAAGCAGGCTGGGGCGGGGTAGTTTGGAAAACTCTCGGCGAAGCAGGGCCGCCCATTGTCAATGTCAATGGGCCACGCTACGGCGCGCTGCTTACGCCAGACCGGCGTTTGATGGGCTTTAACAATATTGAGTTGATCACTGACCGGGATCTTGAGCTGAACCTCACAGAAATCACCGACGTCAAACGCAACTGGCCCGACCGCGCCATGGTGGTTTCTCTCATGGTGCCTTGTGAAGAAAAATCTTGGAAGGCAATCTTGCCCAGGGTCGAAGACACGGGCGCGGATGGCATTGAACTCAACTTCGGTTGCCCACACGGCATGAGCGAACGCGGAATGGGCGCAGCCGTCGGCC
>SXSX01000172.1 GCA_005793295.1 Burkholderiales bacterium
CACTGCACGTTTTGCGCCGCTCAAAAAGCAGTTGGCAAGGACGACTTTTCCAAAATCCCCAACGGCACAGGCGGTGTTGAAGAGCGCCTCGCTGTCATCTGGGACGCTGGCGTGAACACCGGGCGACTCACCCCCAGCGAGTTTGTCGCAATTACCTCTGCCAACACGGCAAAACTTTTCAACATCTATCCTCGCAAAGGAAGTATCTCCGTTGGTGCAGATGCTGACTTTGTTGTATGGGACCCTGAAGGCACCAAGACGCTTTCAGCGAAGACCCAACACAGCAAAGGCGACTTTAATATTTTTGAAGGTAGAACCGTTCGCGGCATCCCCAGCCACACGGTAAGCAATGGGAACTTGGTATTTGTGAAGGGGGATTTACGCGCTGAAAAAGGAGCCGGTAAATACATCAAACGCCCCGCTTTTAACTCCAATTTCACGGCATCCAAGCTTCGCGCTGACAGCTTGAAACCAACCGCAGTTGTGCGCTGATTCACGATAGGAAATACCCATGACGAAAGTTAATTTAGACACCTTGCACATCAACGGGGACCGCTTGTGGGACTCGCTCATGGAATTAGCAAAAATTGGCGCCACGCCCAAAGGCGGCGTGTGCCGCCTCACGCTCACTGATTTGGATAAGCAAGGCCGCGACTTGGTCACGCGCTGGGCGCGGGAAGCAGGCATGACGGTCACGATTGACAAAATCGGTAACGGCTTCATGCGCCGCGCTGGACGCAACAATTCGCTTCCGCCCATCATGACGGGTAGCCACATCGACACCCAACCCACCGGCGGAAAATTCGATGGCAACTACGGCGTTTTAGCCGGCATTGAAGTCGTTCGAACCCTCAACGATTTAGGGATTGAAACCGAAGCCCCGATTGAAGTCGCTTTCTGGACCAATGAAGAAGGATCGCGCTTTGTACCCGTGATGATGGGCTCAGGCGTCTTTGCCAAAGCCTTTACCTTGGAGCATGCGTATGCGGCAACGGACACCGAAGGCAAATCTGTCAAAGATGAGCTCCATCGAATTGGCTATGTTGGCGACCAAGAACCCGGCGATCATCCCATTGGCGCCTATTTTGAAACCCACATTGAACAAGGTCCCGTTTTAGAAGACAACGACATCACCATCGGGGTGGTGCAAGGCGTGTTGGGTATTCGCTGGTTTGACTGCACCGTTACCGGCATGGAAGCCCACGCAGGCCCCACGCCCATGGCGCTGCGCCGTGACGCCATGCAAGTCTCCACCCACATCATGCAAGAAGTAGTCGCCGCTGCACTGCGCCACGCACCCCATGGCAGAGGTACGGTGGGCATGGTTCAAGTTCACCCCAATAGCCGCAACGTCATCCCTGGGCGTGTGAAATTCTCCATTGACCTGCGCAACGCGACCGACGCACTGGTGGACCAGATGGCCGATGAGGTCAAAGCGTTTGCCGCAAAGATCGCCAAGGAAAGCGGCTTGGATGTGAAGATTGAAATGGTGTCGAGCTACTCAGCCATTGGCTTTCACGATGACTGTATTGACGCCGTCGCCCGTGCTGCCGAAAAACTGGGGTATTCCAATATGCCTGTGGTTTCAGGTGCAGGGCATGACGCGGTGTACATGGCGAAATTGGCATCTAGCGGCATGATCTTTATTCCTTGCAAGGACGGCATCAGTCACAACGAAATAGAAGACGCTACACCTGAACACATTACAGCTGGCTGCAACGTGCTACTGCACGCCATGCTTGAGCGCGCCGGTACCTAAGAGTCTAAGAGTCCCCCCCCTGAAGTTCGCTTCATTTTTTACCCCAACTGGAGATGATATGTCTATGAAAACACTAAGCCGCAGAAACCTTGTCGTCTTGGCCGCCGCCATGGTGGGCCTTGCCCCCACTTTGTTGATGGCACAAGCCAAACCCAAAGTGGCGGGAATTTACACCGTCCCTTTTGAACAGCAATGGGCGGGTCGACTGCACAATGCATTAAAAGCTGCTCAAGCAAGGGGCGACATCGAATACAAAGCCAGTGAAAACGTTTCCAATGCAGACTATGAGCGCGTTATGCGAGAGTACGCTTCGGCTGGAAATACACTCATCGTAGGAGAAGCCTTCGCCGTCGAAGCCGCTGCACGCAAAGTAGCCAAAGACTTTCCAAAAGTGTCTTTTTTAATGGGCTCGAGCGGTCAACCCCAAGCGCCAAATTTCAGCACTTTTGACAATTTCATTCAAGAGCCAGCCTATTTATCAGGCATGGTGGCGGGTGGCATGACCAAGACTAACAAAATCGGCATGGTCGGAGGATTTCCAATTCCTGAAGTCAATCGCCTAATGAATGCCTTTATGGCTGGAGCACTAGAGGTAAATCCAAAGATCGAGTTCAGTGTGAGCTTTATCAACAGCTGGTTCGACCCCCCAAAAGCAAAGGAAGCAGAGTTTGCAAAGATCGACAAAGGTGCAGACGTTTTGTATGCCGAACGATTCGGCGTGTCTGATGCAGCCAAAGAAAAAGGCAAATATGCCATCGGCAATGTCATCAATACCCAGGCCCAATACCCCGATACGGTTGTTGCATCAGCCATTTGGCATTTTGAGCCTTCTGCTGACCGTGCAATCAAACTCGTTAAAGAAGGTAAGTTCACTGCCGAAGACTATGGGCAGTATTCGATGATGAAATACAAAGGTTCGTCGCTGGCGCCGCTGGGTACTTTCGAGAAGAAGGTTCCTGCAGATACTGTGGCAAAAATGAAGGCAAAAGAAAAACTTATTCTTGAGGGTAAGTTCACCGTGAAGGTGGATGACAACCAGCCCAAATCGAACGCCAAATAAACGGATGCAAGACACCGTTCTGACGCTTACGCAGATCACCAAGCGCTTTGGCAGCTTGGTGGCCAACGACTCCATTTCTTTGCATTTACAAAGAGGCGAGGTGTTGGCGCTGCTGGGTGAGAACGGTGCTGGCAAGTCCACGCTGGTGTCTATTTTGTTTGGGCACTATGCTGCAGATTCCGGAAAAATTGAAGCCTTTGGTAAGCCACTTCCGCCTAGTGATCCCAATGCTTCGCTTGCAGCGGGCATTGGGATGGTTCACCAACATTTCACGCTTGCCGATAACTTAACGGTTCTAGACAATGTTCGCCTGGGATCGGAATCACTGTGGATGCCTTTTTTCCACAACCGGACCGCCCTGAAAAAGTTGTTGAATATCTCACAACGCTTTGGGCTTTTTGTTGATCCGCATGCTCTTGTTGGCACGCTTTCGGTGGGCGAGAGACAAAGGGTTGAGATATTAAAGGCGCTATTTCGTGGCGCACGTATTTTGATCATGGATGAACCCACGGCGGTACTCACTCCAACCGAGAGTGAAGATCTTTTTACAGTGCTAGCTCAAATGGTAGCGCAGGGTTTGTCCATCATATTTATCAGCCACAAACTCAACGAAGTGATTCGCGTGTCAGACCGCGTGGCAGTCCTTCGTGCGGGCAAGCTCGTGGCAGAGTCAACGACAACCCAAATTTCGCAAGCTGAACTGGCGCAATGGATGGTTGGGCATGCTATTGCGCCGCCTCAACGACATCCCAGCGAAAAAATAGGCTCGCCCGTTTGTGAAATGCATCAGGTACATACTGCTCCTGCTAGAGAGTGCTTGAAAGGGGTTTCACTCACTATGCATCGGGGTGAAATTTTTGCCATTGCTGGAATTTCCGGTAATGGGCAACTGGCATTAGCCGAGCTACTTTGCGGAACCAAGCGCATGAGCTCCGGGCAAGTCATTTTCCATGGCAATCCCTTGCCTGCCAATCCAGCCAAACTGGTTGCTTTGGGGGTGGCACGCATTCCAGAAGATCGCCATGGCGTGGGACTGATAGGCGACCTTGCGGTTTGGGAAAACGCCGCCGCCGAAAGAATGCATAGTGCGGATTTCTCACGCTGGGGATGGGTCCGTCGGCGTGTCGCGAAGACCTATTGCCAAGCATTGATTGCTGCCTTTGATGTGCGTGGCGGAGGTGCAAACGTATCTTCACGATCCCTCTCGGGCGGCAATATGCAGAAACTGATTTTGGGACGTGCGCTTTTGCACCCTCAATCCGTCACCGGAAAAGATGCCCCTGTCCCAGAGTTGATCGTTGCACACCAGCCAACCTGGGGTCTTGACATTGGTGCTGTAGCCTATGTGCAGGCCCAACTCCTAGCTGCACGTGACGCTGGCGCTGCGGTACTGCTGATATCCGACGACCTCGACGAAGTTCTAGCCATGGGCGACCGCATTGCGGTAATGCATGCCGGCCACATCACTCCCGCACGCGAAGCGAAACAATGGAGCCGTGAAGCTGTCGGTCTGGCGATGGCTGGGGCACATGCAGAATCGATGGCATGAGAATCGAAAAACGCATCCAACCGTCCAGAGGTGCCTTCATATGGGCCCCGATAAGTGCTTTGATTTTCACCCTCGCAGTCAGTGCTTTATTGGTGCTCTGGGCGGGGGCACCCGTCGGCCACACCTATGTTTTACTTCTCCAAGGCGCCTTTGGTTCGGTTGTTGCACTCAGCGAAACGCTCACGCGCGCCATACCGCTGATGCTCACCGGGCTGGCTGCCGCTGTGGCATTCAAGGCACGCTTGTTCAATATTGGTGCTGAGGGCCAGTTGTATGCAGGGGCTTTAGCTGCTGTTGCAGTGGGAGGTCTCCATGGAGGTTCCGGTTTTGCAATTGCACCTGGCTTGTTATTTATTTTCATGATTGTCGCTGCGGCTTTGGCTGGCGCACTGATGTTGCTTGGACCTTCGCTACTCAAGTCACATCTAGGAGTGGACGAAGTAGTAACTACTTTGCTACTTAACTTCATTGCACTTTTATTTGTCTCCATGATGCTTGATGGACCAATGAAAGATCCTTCTGCAATGGGTTGGCCGCAAAGTGTGGCGCTTAACAGCGAATTGGAATTAACCAAATTGATCCCACATACGCGAGTCCATAGCGGTTTAATCGGCGCATTTTTCCTAGCCCTTGGCTTGTGGGTGCTGATGAATTTTACGGTTTTAGGTTTTGATATCCGTGCCGTGGGAGCGAGTTCCCGCGCTAGCGCTTTTGCTGGAGTTTCAATCTCAAAAACAACCTTATGGGTGTCACTTTTATCGGGCGGCTTGGCCGGTCTGGCAGGGGCTATTGAAGTGGCTGGGCGCACCAGTTACGTTACCTTGGACATGTCACCGGGGTACGGGTACTCAGGCATAGTGATCGCCATGTTGGCTAGGCTGCATCCGCTTGGCGTTTTAGCTGCGAGCTTGCTGGTGGCCGGGGTGATGGTAGGCGCCGACAGCATGAGCCGCGCAGTTGGAGTGCCAACCTTTATTGCTGATGTGATTGTCGCCACGTCGCTGTTGTCAGTCATGGTGGCTTCGATGCTCACTCAGTACCGGGTACGCCTACGATGAGCGCGTTTTTGGACATCATGACGAATGCCGCTTTTTGGGTTGCTGTACTCAGGATTGCAACCCCGCTTATTTTTGGCACTTTGGGGGTGTTATTGTGCGAGCGCGCAGGGGTTCTGAACTTAGGTATTGAAGGAATGATGGTGGCTGGCGCTTTTAGCGGGTGGTTGGCGGTCTATTGGGGGGCCCCGCTTTGGCTTGGCGTGCTCACTGCAGCTGCCGTAGGTATGTTCTTGGGCCTTTTTCATGCATTTTTTACCGTGGTGCTCGCTTTGTCACAGCATGTTTGCGGCTTGGGAATTACTTTGCTGGCCACTGCTGTGAGTTATTACGGCTACAGGGTCACTTTTCCCAAAGTAAGCACGCCGCCTACAGTAACGCCCTTTTCTGCAATGGACGGACTGGGAATTCCCATTTTGGATCAGCAAACACCTCTGACCTTGTTGGCACTTTTCCTTGTGCCTATCTTAGGATACGTGCTTTATCGCACCCCCGTGGGTCTGGCTGTGCGAATGGTGGGCGAAAACCCGCAAGCAGCAGAAGGCCAAGGCGTATCTGTTCTAGCCGTAAGAACCGGGGCAATTATGGTGGGCTCCGCGCTCATGGGGGTAGCTGGGTCATTTTTAACCTTGTCTGCCTTTAATGCTTTCTTCTTCAATATGGTCAATGGTCGAGGCTGGATCTGTATTGCGTTGGTAGTATTTGCATCCTGGCGGCCAGGCAAAGCTTTGCTCGGCGCGCTGTTGTTTGCTTTTTTTGACGCGCTTCAACTGCGCTTGCAGCAAACTGGTGGCGCGGTACTTCCATACCAACTGTATTTGATGCTTCCCTATGTGCTATCGATAGTTGCCTTGATACTGGTTGCACGCAAGGCTAGCTACCCACAAGCATTGATGAAACCTTACCGCAAAGGCGAACGCTAAATGCTTGACCTACTTATTCAAAACGCCACTCTGGCTGACGGTCGTAAAGGTGTTTGCGTAGCCGTCCACGACGGCCGAATTGTCGAAGTGTCTTCCAACTTATCTGCCACAGCGCACGAAATAATTGATGCACAGGGCCACTTGCTGAGCCCGCCCTTTGTAGACGCTCACTTTCATATGGACGCTACGCTGAGCTTCGGACTACCACGCGTTAACCAGTCAGGCACGCTGCTCGAAGGAATTTCCCTCTGGGGTGAACTTAAACCGATGCTCACACATGACGCTTTGGTAAAGCGGGCCATGGCGTATTGCGATTGGGCAGTCGCTAAGGGTTTATTGGCGATTCGAACCCACGTTGATGTCTGTGACCCGCGCCTTCTTGCTGTTGATGCCTTGATGGAAGTTAAACGCAAGGTTGCGCCCTTTATCGATTTGCAGCTGGTGGCTTTTCCGCAAGACGGCTTACTTCGTGGTAAAACCGGCCCGCAAGAACACTTCGATACGCTCAAACGTGCATTAGACCTGGGTGTCGATGTTGTGGGCGGTATTCCGCATTTTGAGCGCACTATGGCAGACGGTGCATTGAGCGTTAAATTATTGTGTGAACTTGCGGCTCAGCGCGGTCTGCGCGTCGACATGCATTGTGACGAGTCGGACGACCCCCTGTCTCGCCACATCGAAACTCTGACCTATGAAACACAACGCCTTGGACTGCAAGGACGCGTAACGGGTTCGCACTTGACTTCCATGCACAGCATGGACAACTACTACGTGAGGAAGCTCATACCACTCATGGCTGAAGCAGATGTACATGTGGTGTCCAACCCGCTGATCAATATCACCCTGCAGGGTCGACATGACACCTACCCTAAACGCAGAGGCATGACCCGTGTTCCTGAGTTACTGGCTGCAGGAATTAACGTCGCCTTTGGTCAAGACTGCGTTATGGACCCTTGGTACTCCCTCGGTAGCGGTGACATGCTAGAGGTCGCCCACATGGGTCTGCATGTAGCTCAAATGACAAGCCAGGCAGCAATGCGACAATGCTTTGAGGCAGTGACGCAAAACCCAGCAAAGGTTTTAGGGCTCGAGGGCTATGGTATTCGAGCCGGTTGCTATGCTGATTTTGTGATCCTGCAAGCGAATGACCCGGTAGAAGCTATCCGCCTTCGGGCAAATCGCTTGCGCGTTTACAGGCGCGGTAAACTCATCGCACACTCCTCTGAAACTGTCAGCACCTTGCACATGCCGGGCAGACCCAGCAACACAGCAATGAAGCATGATTCAACTCCACTCTCTGATTAATTGAGAATTTTCTGAATGACTCCATCGCCTTTGCATAGCCAAGCTTCTACCGTTCCCGCGGTACAGGTCAACCAAGCCTCTCTCATCTACAACCCACTTCAAGCGCCGGTTCACGCGCTTGCAGACATTGATCTGTCGATTGCGCCAGGCGAATTCGTATCTCTCATTGGTCCCTCAGGATGCGGCAAAACGACTTTGCTGCGGGTGATTGCTGATTTGGAACACATCACATCAGGCAGCGTGTTGGTGAACGGGGTGAGTCCGCATGAAGCCAGGCTGGCACGCGCTTACGGCTATGTGTTTCAAGCGCCCGCCTTATTTCCTTGGCGGACCGTTTTAGGAAATGTCAAACTTCCTCTACAAATCCAAGGGCGGTCTTCGGCGGAATGTGATGCCATTGCCAGACAGCACATCGAACGCGTAGGACTCTCTGGGTTTGAAAGCAAATACCCATGGCAACTCTCAGGTGGCATGCAACAACGTGCCTCGATTGCGCGGGCCTTGACTTTTGAGCCCCGCATTCTCATGATGGATGAGCCCTTTGGGGCGCTCGACGAAATCACCCGCGACCGGCTCAATGAACAGTTGCAACAGCTTTGGCAGCGCGAACGTCGAACCGTTGTCTTTGTGACCCACTCGATTGCAGAGGCGGTTTACCTCTCGACTCGGATTGTGGTGATGTCCCCGCGCCCCGGGCGCATTGTCCGCATCGTTGAATCCACCCTGCCTAATGAGCGGCACTTAGGGCTGCGCGACTCTCCTGAATTTGTTGAACTCGCCCACATAGTTCGAGAGGCGCTTGCCGATGGCCACGACGAATAAGCCGTCCGCCTCGTCGCTTTTCCCGATTGCTGTCATTGTTCTTGCAGTGGTGGTTGCTTGGTATGGGCTGACGGTGTACCTCAATGCGCAAGGCGCGATTGAGCGGGTTCTTGACGCGCTGGGCCCATGGACATGGCAAGACTTGGTCAACGTGACCTTGAACATGCAGCGCCCGGTGTTGCCTGCCCCCCACCAAGTCGCTGCTGATTTATGGACCAGCCTGGTGGATTGGCCCCTGGATTCCCCTCGCAACTTGCTTTACCACGTGGCAGTCACTGGGGAATCCACCTTGGTAGGTTTTGCCATGGGCACCTCACTGGGCTTGGTGCTTTCTATTTGCATCGTTCATTCGCGTACGCTTGATCGTGCGCTGCTGCCTTGGGTGGTGGCCTCGCAATCCGTACCCGTTCTCGCTATCGCGCCCATCGTCTTGGTTATTTTGGGGAGCATGGGTTTTTCTGGCGTTGCGCCGAAAGCGGTCATTGCCATGTACCTGTGTTTCTTTCCCGTAACCGTGGCCATGGTGCAAGGGCTACGATCGCCGCAAGTGATTGAAACAGAAATGATGCACACCTATGCCGCTTCGCGCTGGCAAGCGCTGTGGATGCTTCGTTTGCCGGCAGCACTGCCATTTTTATTTCCGGCCCTGCGGGTAGGAATTGCTGCCGGTCTTGTTGGGGCCATGGTTGCAGAATTACCGACTGGCGCACAAGCTGGCCTTGGAGCCCGTTTGCTCACCGGCTCCTATTACGGCCAGACGATTCAAATTTGGTCTGCCTTGGTTATGTCAGCCCTGTTGGGCTTAACGCTTACCGGCATCGTGGCTGCTATCGAAACCATGGTTTTGGGCCATCGGAGGCAAACATGAAGCACTCGAGTTCGCACTCAACCGGATCAAACGGGTTGATAACCGCCGCTGTAGTTTTGGGATCTTTAGCGCTTGCCTTTGTCTTTTTAGGGTCCTCTTTGGCATCTAACGAAACGCCCAAGGATGTCCTTTTTTGGTCAGCTGCCGCGGGCCTGTCCTTTCTCGCCGTTTGGGGTATTCGTCGTTTGGCCGCCATTGAAGGACACGCTGCCTTTGCCTCTTTAACAGCAACGGTTTTTGGACTTTGGATCGTCTACTTTTGGCAGCTATTAACCGTCGCGCTGGATGTTCCTCGGGTTCTTTTGCC
>SXSX01000173.1 GCA_005793295.1 Burkholderiales bacterium
ACCGCGTACGCGCACCTGAACCCCAGGAAGCGCAAAGCCCACCGTCCCACCTTGGCGAACGCCGTCAGCAGTGCGGCAAGGGTTGGAGGTCAGCATCACTGTCTCAGACATCCCGTAACGTTCCAAAATCGTGTGGCCTGTGCGCTCTTGCCACGCTTTGAAATGTTCGATCAACAAAGGCGCTGAGCCGGATACGAAAAGGCGCATCGACTGCGCGGACTCATGCGATAAGCCTTCTTGTGCGAGCAAGCGTACATACATGGTCGGAACGCCCATGAAAACAGTGGCTTGGGGAAGCCAACGCAAAACGCTTTTGGGATCAAATTTATTCATCCACAACATCTTGCTGCCGTTAATCAACGCACCGTGAATAGCAACAAAGAGGCCATGCACATGAAAAATCGGCAAGGCGTGGATCAACACATCTGATTTTTGCCAATCCCAATACTGCTGCAGAACGCGGGCGTTGCTGCGTAAATTGTTGTGCGACAACATGGCACCTTTGCTTCGTCCTGTGGTGCCGCTGGTGTAAATAATTGCAGCCAAATCCTCATTGCTCACCGCCACAGGCTGGTGCACCCGGCTACATTGGGCCGCGCGCTCTAACAGCGAGCCCGTGCGGTCGTCATTGAGGGTAAACACATACTCCGTGCCCGACGTAAATGCCAGCTTGCTGACCCAACCGAAATTAGCACCCGAACACACCACCACCGCAGGCGCTGCGTCGGTCATAAAGTATTCCAACTCGGCCTTCAAATACGCGGTATTGAGTGGCAAAAACACCAAGCCTGTGCGCAAGGTTGCCAAATACACAATCAGCGCTTCCACTGATTTTTCCACCTGCACTGCAATCCGAGCGCCCGGCTCTAACTCCAAAGACACCCACAAGTTAGCCACCATGGCGCTTGCGTCTTCTAAGTCTTGCCAAGAATACGCCAGACCAGAGTCGGTTTCCACTGCGCATTGCTGCATATTGGAAGGGAACGCGTTACGCAAGGCCACATAGAGATTGGAATTAGAGCGCATAGAGTTTGAACGAGTAGTTTCAAAAAAGTGGGTTGCGTTTTTGGAGAAATGCATCAATGCCTTCGCGGTGTTCCGCGCTGTTGGCATAACTGTAAGGCGAAAGCGGCAGAGAACGCAAAGTCTGTTTATTGAGTCGCGTCGATTGAGGGCCGAGTTGTATCACCCGCTTCACCATCGCCTCACAGTGCGTCTGCCAAGCTTCGCCTGGAAGGCAATGCGTCAAAAATCCACAGATTTGCATGTGGGCCGCGTCAAACACCTCTGCCGCTAGCAACATGGCCCGGGCGGTCGTTTCACCCACTGCTTTACTGACCAATGCAGTTTCTTTGGGAGCCATCGGAAATCCTAAGCGCGCAATCGGCGCTCCAAAGCGGCTGGAGTCCTTGGCAACACGCAGATCGCAACAACTGGCAATCTCAACGCCTGCGCCCATGCAATTGCCTTCGATTTGGGCCAGGATGGTGACGTCACAGTCCAGCATCGCTTGTAAAGCGCCCCACACCTCTTGCTCATGAAACTGCTGAAGCTGCGCTTCATCAAAACGGAAACTGGGGTACTCTGAAATATCACCGCCTGCACAAAAATGCCCCGCAGCGCCTTGGACCACTACGCATCGGACTGCGGCGTTGGTCTGTAACTCCAGAAAAATTGTCTGTAAGGTTTTCCACATGGAACGCGACATGGCGTTGAATTTTCCACCGTAGTCTAGGGTGACCCGCGCAACAGGGCCATCGATTGCGAGGTGAATCTGGCCCGCCATCTTTTCCTTCGTCCTAAAGATCAGAGGGGTTGTGCCGTCCGGCCCAAACCCATAAGCCTATGCCGCCCAGTACCATTGGAACGCACAACCACTGCCCCATGCTCAATCCTAAAGAAAGAATCCCCAAGTAGGCATCGGGCTCGCGAAAGAACTCCGCGATAAAGCGAAAGACACCGTACCCCACCAAAAATCCTGCGGCGACGCGCCCGGTTTTGGGTGTAGTTTTGGCGTACCACCACAGCAAGACAAACAGTAGCAAGCCTTCTAACAAAACCTGGTACACCTGAGAAGGGTGGCGCGGTAAGTCACCCGCACCCCTAAATACCATAGCCCATGGCAAAGTAGGATCTGCCAAACGCCCCCACAACTCGCCGTTGATAAAGTTACCCACCCGCCCGGCAGCGAGTCCCGTTGGTACGCAGGGGGCCACAAAGTCAGCAACTTCCCAAAAGGACCGTTTGCGTGAATAGGCGAACCAAACCATCGCAACGATGACGCCTAACATCCCCCCATGAAAACTCATTCCCCCTTGCCAAACCGCAAAAATCTCCCAGGGATGAGACGCAAAATACACCGGTTTATAAAACAAACAATAGCCTAAGCGCCCGCCCAAAACCACACCCATCACGCCAAGAAACAAAATTTCTTCCACGTCTTGGTAGCTCCAAACACTGCTTCCGTTGGCATGCAAAAACGGCGCGTGGCGCAGACGTCGGCTGCCCAGCCACATGAACAACGCAAAGGCTGCAAGGTACGTTAAGCCATACCAATGCAGGGCGACTGGCCCCAGTTGCAGCGCTACTGGGTCAATTTGTGGGTGTATCAACATGGTCAGCATTGTGCCTGTCTTGGAAGGGAATAAGCACACTGGCGATTGTGGAAAAATACGCGTCTGCAACAATACGTTTTGATTCGCTAATTTTTTGCCCTACGGGGCCCACCCTAAGAGAGCCGACCATGGACATCAAGCCCGTTATTCTGAACCCGCGCAGCAAAAATATTACCGAAGGTAAATCTCGGGCACCCAACCGCTCGATGTACTACGCCATGGGCTACCAAGAAAGCGACTTTAAAAAGCCCATGGTAGGCGTTGCCAACGGCCACAGCACTATCACCCCTTGCAACAGCGGCTTACAAAAACTCGCTGATGCAGCCGTTGAAGGTATTGAAGAAGCGGGTGGTAATGCCCAAATTTTTGGTACGCCCACGATCTCCGATGGCATGGCCATGGGAACCGAAGGCATGAAGTACTCCTTGGTGAGCCGCGAAGTGATTTCCGATTGCATTGAAACCTGTGTCCAAGGTCAATGGATGGACGGTGTTTTGGTCGTTGGGGGCTGCGACAAAAACATGCCCGGCGGCCTGATGGGGATGTTACGGGCAAACGTTCCAGCGATTTATGTGTACGGCGGCACCATTCTTCCCGGACGTTACAAAGGGCAAGACCTGAATATCGTTAGTGTGTTTGAAGCGGTGGGTCAAAACGCTGCGGGCAATCTCAGTGACTTTGATCTTCACGAAATCGAACAACGCGCCATTCCTGGAAACGGCTCATGCGGTGGGATGTACACAGCCAACACCATGTCCAGTGCGTTTGAAGCCTTAGGTATTTCCCTCATCTACTCCAGCACCATGGCCAACCCCCATGACGAGAAGATGAACTCCGCCAAAGAGTCGGCCAAGGTTTTGGTCGAAGCCATTAAAAAAGACATCAAGCCGCGCGATATCGTTACCCGCAAGTCCATTGAAAACGCCGTAGCGGTCATCATGGCAACCGGCGGCTCCACCAACGCCGTATTGCACTTTTTAGCGATCGCCCACGCGGCAGACGTAGAGTGGACCATCGATGACTTCGAGCGTGTTCGCGTGAAGACCCCTGTGCTGTGCGACCTCAAACCCAGCGGCAAATACCTTGCAGTCGACCTACACAAAGCTGGAGGCATTCCCCAAGTCATGAAGACACTACTGGTGGCGGGCCTGCTGCACGGCGACTGCATCACCATCACGGGCCAAACTATCGCGGAGGTTCTCAAAGACATTCCAGACGCACCCCGTGCGGACCAAGATGTGATCCGCCCGATCAATAAGCCCATGTACGCCCAAGGTCACTTGGCGATTCTTAAAGGCAATCTCTCCCCTGAGGGCTGTGTTGCCAAAATCACGGGGCTGAAAAAACCCGTGATGACGGGCCCCGCACGGGTGTTTGACGACGAGCAATCCGCCTTGCAAGCCATTTTGGCGGGCAAGATCGTTGCAGGCGACGTCATGGTCCTGCGTTATCTCGGCCCCAAAGGCGGGCCAGGAATGCCTGAAATGCTGGCGCCCTCAGGCGCTTTGATTGGTGCTGGTTTAGGCGAAAGTGTCGGACTGATTACCGATGGCCGTTTTTCTGGCGGAACATGGGGCATGGTGGTCGGCCACGTCGCCCCTGAAGCGGCAATGGGCGGGATCATCGCTTTAATTCACGAGGGTGACTCGATCACCATCGATGCGCACCAACTGATTCTTGAACTCAATGTAGACGACGCAGAAATCGCCAAACGCCGCGCCGTTTGGAAAGCCCCCGCGCCACGCTATACCCGTGGCGTACAAGCCAAGTTTGCGTTCAACGCATCTACCGCCAGCAAAGGCGCTGTGTTGGACAACTACTAAGCCATGTCTGGTTGGCTCAAGCTCGTCGCGTTGTGCTCCATTGCAGTGGGTGCGCAACTCGCACAGGCTGACCAAGCGCTCGCCAAAGCCAAGCATTGCATGTCGTGCCACGCTGTAGACAAAAAAATTGTGGGCCCCGCCTTTTTGGCGGTGGCTGACAAATACCGCAAAGATCCCAGCTCAGCGAATCGACTTGCAGTCAAAGTGATCAAAGGCGGATCAGGAGTTTGGGGGGTAAATTACATGCCGGAGAACAAGCAGGTTTCCCCAGAAGAAGCGCAGAAGCTAGTGGCATGGGTGCTCAGTTTGAAATAAGCTGCCAATTAAGTGCGCATAAAAAAAGCCAGAGAGTAACACCCACTGGCTTTTTTATTGAAGGCACCCTAGTGGGTGCAGACTAAAATTTACAAGCCGCCATGTGACTGGGCGACCATCATGTACAACATAGGGATAGACAACATGGTGTTGGTGCGCGAAGTTAACATGGCAAGGCGGGCAGCACGGGCTTTGGCTTCAGGTTCTACGACCACGATGCCCAATGCTTTCTTTTGGTTAGGCCAAATGATGAACCACACATTAAAGGCCATCACCAAGGCGATCCACATGCCGATACCAATCGCCACAAAACCAGGCTGTAAAGTGAACGCGGTGTGTAAGTAGCCTTGGAGTGAAGCAACCACCAAGCCAGTCACGACCGTCGCCAAAGCAGCCCAACGGAACCAAAACAGAGCAGCGGGGGCAATGACTTTACCGATCGCTGGTTTTTGTTCATCGGGAATCTTGGGCATGCTGGGGATTTGGACAAAGTTAAAGTAATACAACAAACCGATCCACATGATTCCGCAGGCGACATGCAACCAACGGAACAAGAAGCTCGTCCACACCGGGGTGAACTGAATCGGGCTACCCGACACCGAGCCCACAATCAGGACGATCGCGATTAACAAAATCAAACCGGCTAGCAGCGTTTTGTTGAGGGATTGAAGGATTTGGCTCATAAGCGTCTTTCACAAAAAATAAAACAAAAGGAACGTCTAATCTTAACCTCTGCCAAAAAACCCAGCAGGAAACCCAGGCAATTGTAGGAACTAAATATCCCGCACAGACTGCACGGTTAATTCAGCCGATCCGTCAGCAAGTTGGGCACCGACGGGCTGACCTGAATGCAACTGGCTCACACGCGTCAACGCGACTCCACGTGCATCCGTAAGCCACGCATAGCCCCGCGATAAAACGAGGGTCGGATCGAGCAAACCCAAGCGCAGCTCTGCCGTTTGAACCCGATGGCGTCTCTGCTCTAGATCGCGGGAAAAAGCGCTGCCTAAGCGTTGGTGTGCAGAATCAAGCCGATGGCGCAGGCCTGAGACCACGCCCGAAGGCTTGCCGATACGCACCGCAGCCATGTCTAAGCGCTGCGAATGGCGATCTAACATTCTTGTAACACTACTACGCATACGATCTTGCATCTGGTCTACCGCATCTAGCCAGTCTTGCTGTGTGTTGGCGCAAAACTCCGCTGCCGCTGTCGGAGTGGGAGCGCGTAAATCAGCAACAAAATCAGCAATGGTGAAATCGGTCTCATGGCCAACTCCAACGATAACTGGCACCGGACTGGCTAACACCATTCGCGCTAACTGCTCGTCGTTGAATGACCATAAATCTTCCATCGCACCGCCGCCACGCACCAACAAAATCACGTCAATCACTGGAACGTTTTTATCCGCTGTAGGTTTAGCGTTGGCGTTGGGTTGGGCCAATGTGTAGAGCGCATTCAGGGCCGTACACAATTCCCCAGCCGCGCCCGCGCCCTGAACTGCAGCGGGTGACAAAACCACGGGAATATGAGGCACACGGCGCGCCAAGGCGCTGACCACGTCATGCAAAGCAGCCGCACCCAAAGAAGTCACCAGGCCGATGCCACGAACGTGCGTGGGAATGGGTCGTTTGCGGGCGGGATCAAACAGGCCTTCTGCGTCGAGTTTGGCTTTGAGACGCAAAAACTGCTCAAACAAAGTCCCCTCACCCGCAAGCACCATCCGCTCCACCACCAATTGCAACTCGCCGCGGGCCTCGTACACACCCAAGCGACCAGAGACTTCAACCCGCTGGCCATCGCGGGGCTGAAAGTCCAAACCACCGGCAGCCCTTTTAAACATCGCGCAGCGCATTTGGCCGCTGTCATCTTTCAAAGAAAAATAACAGTGCCCACTGGCCGCTTGGACAAAACCGCTGAGTTCTCCTGTCACACGAACGGGGTTAAATCGGGCATCCAAGGTGTCGCTGATGGCACGGCACAACGCGCTGACCGTCCAAATGCGGGCAGTGGCGGCAGACGCCGTTTCAGGTTCAAGGGCAGGGAAATCGCGGGACATCGTGGGTTGGGGGTGGTATCTCAGATAATGCCCTTTTCAATTGATCAAAAGGGACTCTTCTTTGCTTTCCATCATACAAGCTGCGGGCTGGCCGATTTGGCCCTTGATTGCCAGTTCCGTACTGGCCTTGGCCATTGTTTTAGAGCGTTTGATCAGCCTCACCGATCACAAAATCGCACCCGCCGACCTGTTAGCCAAAGTGCTCGCTGCAACCAGCCAGCGTATTCCTGAAAGCACCGCCGTCATTGAACTCGAGAAAAGTTCAGCCTTAGGCTGCGTTTTAGCCAGCGCCTTCCTCTTGCTCGAAGCCCACCCCAAAGCGTCCGATGAAGACCTGCGAGAAACCATGCAAACCACCGGGCGAACCCAAGCGCACCGCATGGAGGCCTACCTCAGCACCTTGGCAACCATCGCATCGGCAGCACCCTTGATGGGCTTGTTGGGGACGGTCATTGGCATGATCGAGATTTTTGGCTCGCAAGCCCCTGCCACCGGTGGCAACCCGGCGCAACTGGCCCAAGGTATTTCTATGGCGCTTTACAACACGGCCTTTGGCTTGGTCGTAGCGATTCCTGCATTGATCTTTTGGCGCTATTTCCGCGCCAAGGTCGATACCTACTTGGTCACTTTAGAAACCAGCGCCGAGCGCTTGCTACGCCACCTGCAATTGATGCGTACCCGCTAAACACAGGCCATGAACTTTCGCCCTCACCGATCAGACGCGCCGGAGATCAACCTGATCCCCTTCATTGACGTGCTCTTGGTTGTTTTGATTTTTTTAATGCTGTCGACTACCTACAGCACCCATACCCAATTGCAAATCACGCTGCCAACGGCTGATACCGAGAGACAACGCGAGCAGCCTAAAGCCCTGCGTATCGGCGTGACTGCAGGCGGCAATTACAGCGTGAATGACCAGCAAATCAATGGGAAAAGCATCAAGCTGCTGCTTGCCGCGATCACCGAGGGCGCAAGCGCTGGGCCTGAGACGGTTGTCGTTATCAGCGCCGACGCCAAGGCCACCCACCAATCGGTCGTGACCGCTATGG
>SXSX01000174.1 GCA_005793295.1 Burkholderiales bacterium
GCTTTGGAGGTCATCGAGGCGAAGTTCTTGTTTGGAGTGGAGCCCGCGCAGATTGAAGTCGTTATTCATCCCCAAAGCGTGATTCACTCGATGGTGCAATACATCGACCATTCCGTGGTGGCTCAGTTGGGTACGCCGGATATGCGGGGCCCCATTGCTTATGGCTTGTCATGGCCTTCACGGATTCAGTCTGGCGCGAGCGCGATCAATTTTGCGACTTTGTCGGACTTGACATTCGAGTCCTTGAGCTCACACCGGCATTCAGAACGATTCCCAGGGTTAAATTTGGCATGGGACGTTTTGTTGGCGCCCGAAGGAAGCACCGCGGTGTTGAACGCGGCCAATGAAATTGCCGTTGCAGCCTTCTTGGAGCGCAAACTTCGCTTTGACCAAATTCACGCGGTCAATATCGCGTGTTTATCGCAGCTAAGACCCTCTGCGCCTTCGTCTTTGGGCGATTTACTGGCCTTGGACCAAGAAGCCCGCTCAGTGGCTCTCGCGTGGGTCGGTAAATTGGCTGCCTGAGAGCTATCTTCGGTATGATGCTATTTGTTGATTTTCCCCGAGTTTTAACTATGCTATCCACACTCTCTTCTATTCGCAGGATTTTTGTTGCTGCAGCCTTGGGGCTTCTTGCGCAATCCGTCATGGCATTGACGCCCTTTGCAGTGGAAGACATTCGGGTCGAAGGCTTGCAGCGGGTTGAGGCTGGAACCATTTTTGCCTCATTGCCGGTTCGCATTGGTGATACTTACACCGATGAAAAGGCTGCAGCGTCCATCAAAGCGCTGTTTGGACTGGGATTGTTCAATGATGTTCGCATTGAGACCAAAGGCCAAATCTTGGTCGTGATTGTGCAAGAACGGCCCACCGTGGCAGCAGTTGATTTTTCTGGGACCAAAGAGTTTGAAAAAGATGTGTTGGTGAAAGCCCTGAAAGACATCGGTTTAAGCGACGGCCGCCCCTTTGATAAAGCGTTGGCTGACAAGGCCGAACAAGAACTTAAGCGCCAATACATCAATAAAAGCATGTATGCAGCACAGATCGTAACCACGGTTACCCCCATTGAGCGCAACCGGGTTAACCTTAGTTTTGCCGTGGTTGAAGGTGATGTTGCCAAGATCAAAGAATTAAAAATTGTTGGCAACAAAGCCTTTTCTGAGAGCACCTTGCGGGGCCAGATGGACTCCGATACCGGTGGCTGGTTGAGTTGGTATACCAAGTCCGATCGCTATGTGCGCAGCAAACTCAATGCCGATGTGGAGACCCTGCGTTCGTACTATCTTTCCCGTGGGTATTTGGAATTCACCGTTGACTCAACGCAAGTTGCCATTTCCCCCAATAAACAAGACATCACCATCACCATCAATGTCACCGAGGGTGAACTCTTTGTGGTGTCTAAGGTCAAACTCGCTGGCAATCTCTTAGACAAAGAAGCCGACTTTCAAGCCTTGGTCACTATCAAGGCGGGTGAGCCTTACAACGCGACCGATGTTGCGCAAACCACCAAAGCGTTTACTGATTTTTATTCAAACTTCGGCTTTGCCTTTGCGGTTGCTGAGCCCGTAACGGTGGTGGATCGCAAAACGAACAGAGTCGAAATTTCCATTCGCGCTGAGCCATCACGTCGAGTGTATGTGCGCCGAATCAATGTAGCGGGTAACGATAGAACACGTGACGAAGTGATTCGCCGCGAGTTCCGTCAGTTAGAAGCCGCTTGGTACGACGGAGAAAAAATTCGCCAATCCCGCAACCGAGTGGATCGGCTCGGGTACTTCAAAGACGTTTCGATTGAAACCCAAGAGGTCGCCGGATTCCCTGATCAAGTGGATCTGACCATTACGGTGGCTGAAAAACCAACCGGCAGCTTGAGTTTGGGAGCAGGCGTATCGAGTGCAGACGGATTAGGATTGATGCTCGGTTTTAAACAAGACAATGCGTTTGGCAGCGGCAACTCCTTAGGCGTAGAACTCAATACCAGCAAGCTCAATCGCACCGTGGTTTTTAACACCACAGACCCCTACTTCACTGCCGATGGAGTTTCGCGAACGGTTGATGTGTATTTGCGTAATTCAAAGCCCTACACCGACGAAAACAGTTATTCACTAGAAACATCGGGTGCGAGTTTGCGGTTTGGCGTTCCCTTTAGTGACAGTGATACGGTATTTTTCGGTGGCGGAATTGAGCGAACTACTATCGTTCCTGGTACTTTGTTACCCGTGGCTTACCAAGACTTCGCTAACCAATTTGCCTACTCCACCAATGCACTTCCTTTGACCATTGGCTGGGCCCGTGACACGCGCGACAGCGGACTGGTTCCTAGCTCTGGTCGCTTAGTTCGAACTTCCGGCGAGTGGAGTGTGGGCGGTGATTTGCGCTATGTGCGCGGTACAGCCCAAGTCCAGCAATTCTTCCCTTTGTCAAAAAAGGTGACATTAGCGCTCAATGGTGAAGTCGCTATGGGTGCGGGTACGAGTGGGTTGGCCTACCCCTTGTTTAAAAATTACTACTCTGGTGGCCTTGGGTCCGTGCGCGGTTTTCAGCAAGGTAGTTTGACTACTGCGGAACAACGCTTGCAAGCTACTCCAGTGGCAACCGGCGGCGCTAAAAAGATCACCTTCAATGCGGAAATGTTGGCTCCTTTGCCAGGTGGTGGCAACGACCGGACGCTGCGGATGTATGGATTTTTTGATGTGGGCGGTATTTACGGAGCGAATGAAGAATTCCAACTCGGTGATATGCGTTCATCCGTTGGTGTAGGTATCAGCTGGATATCTCCTGTAGGCCCTTTGCGCTTAGCTTGGGCGGCCCCAGTTAAGAAATTTGCCAGCGATAATACGCAATCACTGCAATTTCAAATTGGAACCACTTTCTAATCATGATTTCAAAAAAACTAGCACTCATCGCCCTTGCATTGTCCGCTCTGGGAGCGACAGCTTTTGCCCAAGACTCAAAAATCGGGTATATCAATACCCAGCGCATTACTACCGAGTCAGCAATTGCCAAGGCGGCCCAAGTCAAGCTTGAGCAAGAATTTTCTCGCCGTGGTAAAGAGCTTGGTGATTTGCAGGCGGCATTGAAAACTTTCAGCGATAAGTTCGAGCGCGATACGCCCACCATGACCGAATCGCAACGCGGCAGCCGTCAAAAAGAGTTTGCTGAACTCAACCGTGACTTTCAACGCAAACAACGTGAATACCAAGAAGACTTGAATGGCCGTCGCAACGAAGAGTTGCAACAGGTTCTCGATAAAGCTACCAAGGCCGTCCGTGTGGTGGCTGATGCGGAAAAATACGACTTGGTGATTCAAGAGGTGGTGTACAGCAACACCAAGCACGACATCACTGAAAAAGTTCTCAAAATTTTGAACTCGGGCGCGAAATAAATTGCGTTCCCTGGCTTGGTGTGTCTGAACTTTCCCTTGCGGCCATTGTTCAAGCGCTGGGGGGCGAGTTGTATGCAGATAGCGATCTGCGGATTAACGGCTTGGCCTCGCTTGAGGCGGCCACCCCAAATCAGTTAAGTTTTGTAAGCAACCCCAGATACCAGCAGCAACTCCGGCACTCCAAAGCTGCGTGCGTGATCGTGGGTCCGCAACTTAAAGAAGACGCCCTGCTGCGCGGTGCTTGCATTATTTCAGAGCAGCCCTATTTGTACTTTGCCAAAGTGACTCAGCTTTGGAAAAAGACACTTCTCGCAAGCGCACCCCAAGAAAATACAAAGCGACCACTGATTCACCCCAGCGCAGTGATTGAGTCGGGTGCCAGCGTGCATCCCACCGCCAAAGTAGGCGCCTTGTGCGTGATTGAGCGTAGCGCACAAATTGGCGCGATGACAGAGTTGAAGTCCCGCGTGACCATTGGTGAGAATTGCGTGATTGGCGATAGATGCTTGTTGCACAGCGGGGTTGTGATTGGTGCCGATGGATTTGGATTTGCGCCCGATCGCGAACGCTGGGAAAAGATGGAACAGCTCGGCAGCGTTCGCATTGGCGACGATGTAGAAATCGGCGCCAATACCTGTGTTGACCGTGGCGCACTGCAAGATACGGTGATTGAAGACGGTGTCAAGTTAGACAACCTGATCCAAGTGGGGCACAACGTTCGTATTGGGAAGAACACGGCGATTGCTGGCTGTGTCGGTATTGCGGGCAGCGCTACCATAGGCGCCCAGTGCACGATTGGCGGCGGCGCCATCGTTTTAGGCCACCTACAAATTGCTGACCACGTCCATATTTCTGCGGCAACCGTCGTTAGCAAATCGGTCAGCAAGCCAGGCCATTACACCGGATTCTTTCCCTTGGATGACAACGCATCTTGGGAGCGCAATGCGGTAACCTTGAAACAATTACACCGTCTGCGCGATCGAATTAAACAATTGGAGCTTGAAGTTAAAAAATGATGAATATCCACGAAATCCTCAAGCAACTGCCCCACCGCTATCCCTTCTTATTGGTCGATCGCGTGTTGGAGCTGGACAAAGGGAAAACTATCAAAGCACTCAAGAATGTCACTATGAACGAGCCTTTATTTGAGGGGCACTTTCCACATCGACCGGTGATGCCGGGGGTGTTGATGTTAGAAGCCTTAGCGCAAGCCGCCGCTTTGTTGGCCTTTGACGCGCTTGACACTTCGCCCTCAGATGACATGGTGTATTACTTTGCAGGGATTGATAGCGCCAGGTTTAAGCGGCCAGTCGAGCCCGGCGATCAGCTAATTTTGGATGTTGAATTGCTGCGCATGAAGGCTGGAATTTTTAAGTTCAAAGCCCGCGCAAGTGTTGAGGGAGAGCTGGCAGTGGAAGCCGAATTAACCTGCGCCATGCGCTCTGTTGGATAGAAGACCATGGTCAGTGCTATTCATCCTACTGCCGTGATTGACCCGGGTGCGCAAATAGATACATCCGTCACGGTCGGTCCTTATTCATTGATTGGCCCCAACGTCAAGGTGGGCGCGGGAACAACGATTGGCTCGCATTGCACGATTGAAGGTTACACCAGCATCGGACAGAACAATCACGTCCACAGTTACACCTCATTGGGTGCAGCACCCCAGGACAAAAAGTACGCCGGGGAACCCACCCGTTTGGTGATTGGCAACGGCAACACCATCCGCGAGTTTTGCACCTTCAATGCGGGCACCGTCAATGGCGGCGGCGTGACCCAAGTGGGCGACGACAACTTGTTCATGGCTTATGTCCATTTGGCGCACGACTGCCAAGTGGGCAGCCACACGATTTTTGCCAACAACTCGCAATTGGCGGGGCATGTTGTGGTGGGGGACTGGGTCATCCTGGGGGGCTTTACAGTGGTGCGCCAGTTCCTGCGCTTGGGCGCACACAGCTTTACCGCCATGTGCACCTTGCTGTTTGCCGACTTGCCGCCCTATGTGACTTGCCAAGGCCAACCCGCATCTGCGCGAACGGTGAATGCGGAAGGTTAGCGCCGGCGGGGGTATTCGCCGACCAGTATCACAGCAGTGCGCGCCATTTACAAAGCGCTGTACCGAGAAAACCTGACTTTGGAGGCTGCAAAAGACCGTATCTTGCAGATGGCCAAGGACAAACCCGAGGTTCAGGCCGATGTGGACATGATGATGGACTTTCTGGCGGGTGTGTCACCCAAGGTTGGGATTGTTCGTTCGCGTCGCCGTTCGGTAGACTGAAAACTTCAGGGTCGGGCGTTTTGTCCGACCCGTGCATGAAAGGAGGGCCCTGTGGCCCTGTTGCGTTGCGCCGTGATTGGCGTTGGTTATCTGGGCAAATTTCATGCTCAAAAGTACGCCAAAATTCCGGAGTGTCAGCTCGTCGCAGTGGTGGACAGTCGGCAGGAGCAGGCGGAGGCTGTCGCCGGTCCCTTGGGTTGTGCGGCGCTGACGGATTACCGCGCGCTGATCGATAAGGTCAATGCGGTGAGTATCGTGGTGCCCACGCAAGGTCACTACGATGTGTGCGCAGAATTTTTGCGGGCCGGCGTGCATGTGTTGGTTGAAAAACCCATGACCACCACCTTGGAGCAGGCTGATGAATTGATTCGATTGGCCAAAGAAAACCACTGCGTGTTGGCTGTGGGACATTTGGAGCGTTTTAACCCAGCTGCGTTGGCGTTGGAGCCTTTGCTGTCCAATCCCCGTTTCATTGACAGCTTACGTTTGGCCCCTTTCAAGCCGCGCGCCACCGACGTGAGTGTGCTTCTCGATTTGATGATCCACGATGTGGATTTGATTTTGTCGCTGGTCGACAGCGAGTTGGAAAGTGTAGAGTGTTCCGGGGCGCGGGTGCTGACCTCTGATATTGATATTGCCAACGCTCGAATCCGATTTTCAAACGGCTGCGTGGCCAATGTAACCGCCAGTCGCGTGAGCGCCAAGAGCGAGCGAAAAATGCGAGTTTTCCAAGAGAAAGCCTGTCACTCTTTGGATTTCCAGGCACGTACCTTGACCACTTACCGCGGTGCCAACACGCCGCTGGCCGATTCTGAGCAATCCATTGAACGCCATGAGCAGTCTTTTGGCGAGGCCGATCCCCTGTTTGCAGAAATCCTCGATTTTGTTGAGAGCATTCGCAATGGCCGCCCACCCAAGGTGAGTGGCGAGTCCGGACGTCGTGCGCTGGAAGCTGTTCAGCGCATCACCGAAGCCACCCGTCTGATTTCCTGAGTTTTTTAAAATATTTGAAAGGACCGCTATGCCCATCCCTATGGTCGATCTGGTCGCTCAATACCGCGACCTCC
>SXSX01000175.1 GCA_005793295.1 Burkholderiales bacterium
CGATGACCAAGCCGATTGTCTCGGTGGCGGTGATGATGCTGATGGAGCGCGGGTGCTTATTGCTCGATGACCCGGTTGCCAAATACCTGCCTGAGTTTGCGGATGTCAAAGTAGCCCACTTTGAGGCAGGGCAAATGAATTTACGCCCACCGCTCCAAGCGCCAACGGTCCAAGATTTACTGCGCCATACGGCGGGCTTGACTTACGAAATTCTGGGGTCTGAGCCCGTTCAAGCGATGTACGCAAAAGCCAAGATCGACTCGCGAGACCGCTGCAACGCTGAATTTTCTAAAGCATTGGCAAAGCTGCCATTGATGTTTGAACCCGGAACCGTTTGGGAATACAGCCGCGCTACCGATTTATTGGGGGCGCTGGTTGAGGCAGTTAGCAGCCAAACTTTAGGCGCGTTCTTGCAAGACCATATTTTGGGACCCTTAGGAATGGTGGATACCGCATTCAGCGTTCCCATTGAAAAGCAACATCGCTTGGTAGAGCCTTTTGAAAAAGATCCAGAAGGAAAGCCGCCGGTTCCCCTCTTTGACATGCGCGTGGTGCCAAAGATGGAATCTGGTGGTGCCGGTCTGGCGTCTACCGCGAAGGATTACGCTCGGTTTTTACAGTGCTTACTTAACGAGGGGCAACTGGCGGGGCAGCGTATTTTGAGCCCTCATACTGTGCGCCTCATGGCCTCAGACCACTTAGGCGCTATTGGCCAGCACCCTAGCCAGCGCTTGGGGTTCATGCTCAACCCCGGAACCGGTTTTGGCTTGGGCTTTCAGGTGCGCATGGCTCATGGAATGGATAGCTTGCCTGGTTCGGTAGGCCTGTATTCCTGGGGCGGCAGCGCTGGCACTACGTTTTGGGTTGACCCCGCCCAAGAGTTTTTTGCCATCCTCATGACCCAAGCCCCTAACCAGCGGGACTATTACCGCCCTAGGTTTCGCAACTTGGTGTACGCGGCGTTGGTAGATTGCGAAACCTAAAAATTAAACCGATCAACATTTAAACCGAAGCCACTTCAAGCACCAGCTTGCCAAAGTTCTCGCCATTAAACAGCTTCAATAGTGTTTGGGGGAATTTGTCCAAACCGCGAACCACGTCTTCTTTGCTTTTCATCTGACCGCTTTGTAAGTAGCCCGCCATTTCTGCAACTGCCAAGTGGTAGCGTGAAGCATAGTCAAACACCACGATGCCCTCCATACGAGCGCGGTTGACCAGCAAGCTCAAATAGTTTTTCGGACCTTGAACGGCGGTGGTGGCGTTGTATTGGCTGATCGCGCCGCAAATCACAATACGGGCTTTGCGGTTAATGCGGGTTAAAACGGTATCCAAAATATCACCGCCTACATTGTCAAAATAAATGTCAACGCCTTTGGGACAGTGGGCTTTGAGTCCTTCTTTGACTGCGCTCGGTCCCGCTTTGTAGTCAATACAAGCATCAAAGCCAAGTTCTTTAACCACCCAGTCACATTTCGCTTGGCCCCCAGCAATTCCAACTACCCGACAGCCTTTGATTTTTGCCATCTGCCCCACCGTTTGCCCTACTGCACCTGCGGCTCCTGAGACCACCAAGGTCTCGCCCGCTTGGGGTTGGCCTACATCCATCAAGCCAAAGTACCCGGTCATTCCTGGCATGCCCAAGACGTTGAGCCATTGGGTGAGCGTTCCAACGCGCAAGTCAATTTTTACCAAACCACTGTGTTTGAACTCGGTTTCGTTAAGCGTGAGGTATTCCTGGACGCCAAAGCCCGCGCTCACAAAGTCACCGACTGTAAAGTTTTTATTTTTTGAGACAACCACCTGACCCACTCCGCCGGCCCGCATCACCTCGCCAATGCCAACGGGCGGGATATAGCTTTTGCCATCGTTCATCCAACCGCGCATCGCAGGATCTAACGACAAAGCCAAGGTTTTTAAAACGATGCCACCTTCCAAGGGCTCTTGAACGGCTTCTGAAGTTCGACTCCAGTTGGATTCAGTAGGCAAGCCCACAGGCCGTGCGGCCAAACGAATTTGGTGGTTCATCAGGGAGCTGAGAGCCAAGGGAGCTGTGGTCATAAATATCCATCCTTCAATATTGATAGTATCGAATTATCTTCAGGTCTGCGCTTCAAGGTTGCACATTGGCGACTCCAATCCATGAGATCAAAAAAAACGGGCTGCACACATGCAGCCCGTTTTCAGAGAAAGGCATGTGGCCTTATTAAGTACCTACGACGCCTCCGTCAACCTTGCGAATCACAACGGTCGCAGAACGTGGACGACCATTCGCTTTCTTTTCTGGCCAGTTAGAGACAGTCCTTGGATTTTTCGGATCGCTGATCTCGTTAGCGGGTTCGCCTGGATGTTGAACGTTGATAAACATAGTTTTACCGTCGGGTGTGCTTGTCGCTCCGGTGATTTCGCAACCCGCAGGTCCGACTAAAAAGCGGCGAACTTCACCGGTTTTCGTATCAGCCGCCAACATCATGTTGTTACCAAAGTTCTTCAAGTCACCCTTGCCCATGGCAGAGGTTGACATGTCGCATTGAATCCAGAGAATTCCGCGACCATCTACCCATAGGCCATCCGGGCACGAGAACATATCTCCCTTGATGCTGCCCTTGGCTTCTTTGCGCTCGAGTGAGGGGTCACCGGCCATGATGAAATGGTTCCAAGCGAATGAGCGCGCTCCAAAGTCACCATCTTCTTTCCAGCGAATGATGTTTCCTTGGGTGTTATTGGCGCGAGGGTTTGCAGCGTCCACTGCCGGTTGTTTGTCACCACCCCGATTGCTGTTGTTGGTGAGGGTTGCGTAAACCCAACCTTCTTTGTCCACTTCGATCCATTCTGGGCGGTCCATTTTGGTGGCACCTAATAAATCGCTGGCTTGGCGCGCTTTGATGAGTACATCGCCTTGGTCGTTAAAACCATTTGCAGCTGTCAGTGGTCCTTGGCCGTGGGTCAATGCGATCCATTGGCCCTTGCCATCGGCATTGAACTTGGCAACGTACAAGGTCCCGTGATCGAGCAAACTGGCGTTCGCTGCTGCTCCACCGGGTTTAATGGCGTCGCGGCTGACAAACTTGTAAATGTATTCAAACCGTGCGTCTTCTCCCATGTAGACAACCGCACGGTTATCTTTGGTGACCGCCACAGTCGCGCCTTCATGCGCGCCACGTCCCATAGCCGAGCGCTTCATGGGAGTTGAGCTGGGGTTGTAGGGATCAATTTCTACAATCCATCCAAAGCGATTGGGTTCATTGGGATTTTTGACGGCATCAAAACGTGCATCATGCTCATGCCAGCGATAGCCGCCGCCACCCTTTTTCAAGCCCCAGCGTTTTTCGTGCTCAGACATAGCGTCACCACCGCTGAAATAATTGATGAAGTTTTCTTCCGAGGTGAGGTAGGTGCCCCAAGGGGTGATGCCACTGGCGCAATTGTTCAATGTGCCCAACACCACGCGACCGGCTGGGTCAGAGGCTGTCTTAAGCAAAGCGTGTCCCATCGCTGGACCGCTCATTTCAGTGCGTGTATTGGCAGTGATCCGACGCCCCCAAGGTGAAGGGTTGACCACATTCCATTTTCCTGCTTTGTCTTCGACTTCAATGATCGATACACCATGGGCGGCTTGTGATTTTCGAACCTTTTCTGCAGTCCAAGTCGCCATGCCATCGGTGAACAAAAGGCCGTGATCCACATACTCGTGGTTCATGGCCAACAAGCCGCTTTTGGAGCCCTCTTGGGCAAAATAATGGATGCCGTCATGGTTCATTCCCAACTGGGTTTCTTGGTGCGCAGCAGAATTGCTTGCGTCGTCTTTGAATGCGTGGTTTTCGCCTGACATACCTACCGGGTCGCCCCAAGGTGCAATGACTTGGTAGGTGTAGCCTTCTGGCACGGTGATGGTGTCGGCGGTGGACACCCCCACACTTTTAAAACCGATCAAGGGTCCACTTGCCATGCTGCCTGTTGCACAACCAGTTATCGCTGCAGCTCCACCAATGGCACTCAAGGGTGCAAAAAAGCTGCCAGCCAATGCGCCTAATCCACCGCGCAAAATCGTGCGCCTTGAGGGATCAGATACGTCATGAATCGTGGGGTTAGAAGAACGATTACTGTCTTCCATCAAGGAAAAATCTTTTGCCATAGTTAATGCTCTCAGTATTTCAAGTATGGGCTTTGCCTCATTGCTTAGCCTCCCTGGGGTTGTAATTCCTCTGTATGTCAATTTAGTGACAAACTCATAGGCTTAAAGGTTTTTGGCCATTTCTTTAGGAAGGTGCGTTCAAACCGATAATGAAAAATTGGAATCCTTTTTTGCTTCGAATCACTATATGCCGCCTTTCTTTTCTTTGCCTGAGTTGTCTACGGGGGACAAGCTGTCGCTTACCCTGAAGACCCAAGGGTATGCTGTGTTAAGTGCAGATACCGTGCAATCTCTTTCACTGGCCGCTGCGGATCAAATGAATGCTTGGGCTGCCTTTTGGAATGACTTGCCCGCGGATGCCTATCTTCGTGATGGCGGCCGCTACCGCAGGCGTCGCCACTCTTGTTTTGTCATAACCGGCGATCAACTGATCCAAGCACCGCACCGACCCCACTGGCAGCCTGTCGAGTACAACGCCTTGCATGGCGGGATGCAGCGCCACTTTGAACCCATGGAAAGCGCCATAGTTCTTAGCCAAGCGTGGGAGCAACTTCTCACTTGGTTAGGACGCGTGTGTTCAGACTTAAAGGGCGAGAAAACCTGGCACGCCGAGGCCCACCAATTTCGGATCGACACCACCGACGGAATCGGTCGCCCCACCCCAGAAGGTGCGCACCGCGATGGCGTTGATTTGGTCGCAGTGTTTATGGTTGACCGTCAAGGCGTTAAAGGCGGCGAGACCCGGGTATTTGAGGCCGAAGGGCCGCATGGGCAGCGCTTTACGTTGGCGCAACCCTGGTCGGTTTTATTGTTGGACGACGAGCGCGTGATTCATGAATCCACCCCCATTCAACCCATGGCTGAAGGGGGGCACCGTGACACCTTGGTCGTGACGCTGCGCTCGGGTGGATTTCAAGAACGTTGACGCTCAAAGATAGCGGCAATCCCTTGGCCGCCACCAATACACATGGTGACCAAGGCATAGCGGCCGTTGATGCGCTCGAGTTCATACAGTGCTTTGACGGTAATCAACGCGCCAGTCGCTCCAATCGGATGGCCCAGTGAAATTCCAGACCCATTGGGGTTGACCTTTGCGGGGTCTAAACCCAGGTCGCGCGTTACAGCGCAGGCCTGCGCAGCAAAAGCTTCGTTGGCTTCAATGACATCTAAATCGTTAACTGTGAGTCCGGCTTTTTGCAACGCCAGTTGGGTCGCGGGTACGGGACCAATGCCCATGTATTTCGGGTCAACGCCCGCATGCGCATAGGCCACGAGTCGGGCCAAAGGCTTAAGGCCCCGGGCTTTGGCTACGCTGGCTTCCATCAAGACCACCGCCGCAGCGGCATCATTGATGCCCGAAGCGTTCCCAGCCGTCACAGTACCGTTTTCTTTGAGGAAAACGGGTTTGAGCTTGGCCATGTCAGCCACTGTGCAATTGGGTCTGAAATGCTCGTCGGTTTGGTAAGCAACATCGCCTTTTTTACTTTTAAGGATGACGGGTGAAATTTGGCTGGTGAAGTAACCCGCCTCGGTCGCGCGTTGGGCGCGGTTGTGGCTTTCAACGGCCAAGGCATCTTGGTCTTCCCTGGTGATCCCCCATTTGGCGGCGATGTTTTCTGCGGTCACGCCCATATGGATATTTTGAAATGGGTCATGCAAAGCGCCAATGACCATGTCCACCATTTTGGTGTCCCCCATGCGGGCGCCCCAGCGCATGTTGAGCGAGGCAAACGGACCCCGACTCATATTTTCTGCGCCTCCGCCAATGGCTACATCTGCGTCGCCAAGCAAAATACTTTGGCTGGCATTGACGATCGCTTGAAGGCCGGAGCCGCACAAGCGGTTAACGTTAAAAGCCGGAGTGCCTTCGCCGCATCCGCCGTTGATTGCTGCAACCCGCGACAAATACATATCTTTGGGTTCGGTATTGACCACATGGCCAAATACAACGTGGCCTACGTCTTTGCCACCTACTTTGGCCCGAGACAAAGACTCGCGAACCACTTGGGCGGCTAAATCCGTAGGGGCAATATCTTTAAGGCTACCGCCAAACGTTCCAATCGCGGTTCGTACGGCACTGACAACAACAACTTCACGGGACATGGTCAAACTCCTAGACGGGTAATAAACCTAGAGTTTGCTACCCAAAGGATGCACGGGCCTTACAGATTGATTTTTTATAGCCTTATTCCCGAACGTCCGCAACCGCTTGGCCGCCAAAGTCAGCCCGTTCTAAATAGGCCAATACCCGCTGGGCCGCCTCTTTTGTGCTGGAAAGCTGTCCTTGGGCGTGCAAGCCCGCAAAGTTGCCTTGGTCGGGAAAGGCGAGGGGGTCTGCACTTCTGAGATCGGTTTGCATATTTGTATCAATCACGCCTGGCGCAAGGGAGCAAACTTTGGCCCCGTGGGGTCGCAAGGCTTCTTCTAAGGCGACGCAACGCGTGAAATGGTCCATGCCCGCTTTGGCGGCGCAGTACGCAGCAGAAGACGCCATGGGTCTGCGACCTAAGCCCGAGGAAATGTTGAGTACCTTGCGCTGGGCTGTCCAATGTTGGGTGGCGTTTAAAAAGGCAGCGCACAGCTGCATTGGCGCCTCTAGCCCAACGCGTAAAGCGTAGGCGAGTTGTAAAGGGTCGTTGTCTTGGGTAGGCGCCAGTGGGCCTATGACGCCCGCGTTGTTGATCAAAGTGGCATTTTTTAGCGCGCTTGAATCAAGCGCAGACAGCCACGTACTTAAACGCGCAGCTGCCGAAGCCCCTTCGCTTAAATCTGCGCTCCATTGTTCCAAAAAAGTACCGTGTTTCTCAGCTGCTTTGGTGAGGCTGTCGTCCGTGTTGCGGGAAATACAGAGCAGCCGAACGTTGGGCTGTAATAGTTGGCGAGCCATGGCTTGGCCCATGCCTTTGGATGCGCCAGTCAAGATAACGAGTGTGTTTTGCATAGTGCCTCTGTAGTTGTCTGCTATTTTGACAGTCTGAGTGATCCGTCACAATCGGAGCATGGCTATTAAATCAACCATTTTCAAAGCGAATCTGCAAATTGCAGACATCGACAACAGCTATTACGCAGACCACGCCCTGACTTTAGCCCGTCACCCCAGCGAGACGGATGAGCGCATGATGGTCCGATTGGTTGCACTGGCTTTGCACGCCCACACACTCCAATCGGTTTGCCATGGTGATGGAACCTTGGCTTTTGGTGCGGGTTTGTCGGACCCCGACGAACCCGATGTGTGGCTGAGAGACTTTACGGGCAGAACACGGCTTTGGATCGAGGTCGGTCAACCCGAAGACAAGCCCTTGATCAAAGCATGCGGCAAGTCCGATGCGGTGGTTTTGTATTGTTTTAACCACGCTGCGGAGGTGTGGTGGAAGACGATGGAAAACAAACTCAGCCGACCTCAAAATTTACGCGTTTACCGAATTCCTACCGAGGCTTCACAGTCGCTGATCGGTTTGGCACAACGCAGCATGCAATTACAAGCGACGGTCCAAGAAGGCGTTTTGACCTTAGGCGATGCGAATACAACGGTTGAAATTGAGCCAGTCAAATGGAAGTGAATGGGGCAGGCGGCGTCATTTAAATCTGCGCCCCCTCTACCAAGAAGCGCACCCGCCGCACACCATTCCACTCATCCGCATCTAAGCGGAATGCCAAAGTCACCTTGGCCGGTAAGGGTTCGGTATGGCTGAACCAAATGGCATCAATGGGTTGGCCTTGGTGTTTAAGCTTGAGAGCCAAGTGCTTTTCACCCACCAAGCGCTGAGAAATAATTTCAACCTCTTCGCTAAAGGTGGGAGCTGCAAATCCCTGCCCCCAAACTTCACGGTGTAAGGTGTCTACTAAATCGACCCGGCGGTATTCGGGGGCGAGCGGCCCGTCGGTGGCAAGTTGGCGCTGCAAGGTGGCTGCGTCCAACCATTCGTGTGCGACTTCGCTCAGCGCGTTCTCAAAGGTATCGAAATGTTCCTCGGCCACCGTGCAACCCGCCGCCATTGCGTGGCCGCCAAAACGCAGCAGCACGCCGGGATAGCGTTTGGCGACCAAGTCCAAAGCATCGCGCAAATGAAAACCAGGAATGGAGCGTCCTGAGCCTTTGAGCTCATGCTCTTTGCCAGGCGCTTGGCTAGCCGCAAAAACGAAGGCGGGCCGGTGGAGTTTGTCTTTGATGCGCGAGGCCACGATGCCCACCACGCCTTCATGGAAGTCGGGGTCAAAGACGCAGATGGCGGGGGGAGGCTCATCGCCTTCATCAAACAAAGACTCCGCCACTTGCATGGCCTGCTCGCGCATGTCGCCTTCAATCACGCGGCGTTCTCGGTTGATGGTGTCCAAGGTGCGGGCCAGTTCATCGGCGTGGGTGGGGTCGTCAGTCAGCAGGCATTCAATGCCCAGCGTCATATCCGACAGACGGCCTGCGGCGTTGATGCGCGGGCCCAACGCGAAACCAAAGTCAAAGGTGGTGGCCGTCGCGGCTTGGCGACCCGATGCTACAAACAAACTGGCCATCCCGGCAGGCATCGCTAAAGCACGAGCGCGTTTGAGTCCTTGGGCGACTAAACGGCGATTGTTGGCATCGAGCTTGACCACGTCAGCCACCGTTCCCAGCGCAACCAAAGGCAACAAGGTATCCAATTTGGGCTGTTGGGCTGCGTTTGAAAAAACACCGCGCTTGCGCAGCTCAGCGCGAAGGGCCAACAGCACATAAAACATCACGCCCACACCTGCCAAGGCTTTGCTCTCAAAGGTACAGCCGGGTTGGTTAGGGTTCACGATCACATCTGCAGCTGGCAAGTTAGTCGCTGGTAAATGGTGGTCTGTGACAAGCACTTGCAAGCCTAAAGCTTTGGCGTGGGCCACGCCTTCCATACTGGCAATTCCGTTGTCAACCGTAATCAATACATCGGCGCCTTGGTCAAAGACCCGCTGGGCGATGGGCGCGGTCAGTCCGTAACCGTCGACCACCCGATCGGGCACCAAATAGCATACGTTTTTGGCTCCAAGCAGTTTCAGGCCGCGAACAGCAACCGCACAGGCCGTTGCGCCGTCACAGTCGTAATCAGCCACGATGCACAGGCGCTTGTCCTGCGCGATGGCATCTGCCAATAAAACGGCAGCGCTGGCAACCCCGAGCAAGGACTCAGGTGGCAGAAGCTTGGTCAGGTCGTTGTCGAGTTCGTCGGGATGTCGTACCCCGCGGGCGGCGTACAAGCGCGCTAGCAAGGGGTGAACCCCCGCTTGTTCAAGCGCCCACACGCTGCGCGGAGGGATGTCTCTGGGGGTGATATTCATAGGGAGAGGAGCATGGAAGCCACAGAAGGCGGTTGAATTCGGTTGCGTAAACGCTGCCACAGGTTTTGGGGCTGGTACTCAAAGGTTTGCGCTTGGGTCGCACCGCAGAGAGAAAGTTGCGCATTCTGTACATCGGACAAAAGCGCTTTCAAAGGCCCTTGGTCCATCGCATGCCAAGCCGCCATCCACGCGTATGCGTCATCCCGCAGCGCTGGCGCTTGTAAGTGATTCAGGACTTCGACGTCTGGCATCGCGGGCAAGCTGCTTTCGGTAGTTGTCAAACTCCCAGTGCCACTGAGCCAAAACGAACTCACCGGCAAAGCGCCGCGAGCGGTCCGCGCATCGTTGATGGGGTGGGTATAGAGCAGCATTTGCATTTCGTTTTGTAAACGGCGAATGGACTTGGCTTGGGCTTGCCTTGGAATCCACAGGTCTACAGGCTGCCCTCGAACGCGCGCAAGAGAAGCGGTCGGAAAATCACGTAAAAGCGGTCCTTGTGCGATCCAGGTTCCTGCGTCTAGCCACTGCAAGGTTAGCCCGTCTTCTAAAAAGTAGGGCGCCATCGCTTGCATCAAGGCCTGGGATTCGGTGTCGTCTAGAGCGAGCTCGGCTGGATCGGTCATCGCCACATGGTTGGCCTGCACTTTGAGGTGACACGGTGTGATTAACGCGCTGTCAGAGAGTCCGGTCTTCAGTGCGGCCCAAGGAATAAGGCCATCAGGAAAGCGGCCCCCGCTCATAATTCGCTCAGATAAGGGGGATAAATCGGAACTTTTTCCGCTTACTCGGAAGGCTAAGGGCATTGCCATCAGCAATTGGCGCAAATGGGGCAATTGCAATTGGGCCACGGCCAAACGGCATTGCTCTCCAATGGGCGCGGCAAAGGGAATCACGATGTGCATTCGTGCATTGTCTCGCACTGGGAAAACCCGGCCGCACAATGCCACAATATCCCGGTGAAACAAATTCCCTACGAACTTCTTATCGGTTGGCGCTACACCCGCGCAGGCCGCTCTACCCGGCGTAACGGCTTTATCTCGTTTATCTCGGGCGTGTCGATGTTGGGTATTGCATTGGGTGTTGCGGCGCTCATTATTGTGCTCAGCGTGATGAACGGATTTCAAAAAGAAGTGCGCGACCGCATGCTCAGCGTAGTCTCCCATATTGAGATTTACGCCGCCGGAGGGAACGCCTTGGCCAACCCAGCGCAAACCTTGTTAGAAGCCAAATCCAACCCCCAAGTCATTGGGGCAGCTCCCTTTATTGCCGCCCAAGCACTTTTGGCCCGCGGCGAAGACATGAAAGGCGCTTTGGTTCGCGGAATCGATCCGGCTTTAGAACATGAAGTTACCGATTTGGCTCAGGGTGCTCAGCAGCAGTTGCTCAGCCAACTGGTGCCCGGGAGTTTCGGGGTGGTCTTGGGCAACGAGTTGGCCCGAAGTATGGGGGTGGTGGCCGGCGACAAAGTTACGCTGATCGCGCCGAGCGGTCAAATTACCCCGGCAGGTGTGGTGCCCCGATTAAAGCAAATGACCGTCTTGGGAACGTTCGACTCCGGACACTTTGAGTACGACTCCACCTTGGTCTTGCTGCACTGGGAAGATGCAGCCAAGATTTTCCGTTTAGAAGGGCCAACGGGGGTTCGCTTGAAGTTACGCGATCTCCATCTGGCCCGACAAGTTGCTGCAGACTTAAGCAAATCATTAACCGGCGATTTGTATTTGCGCGATTGGACCCGTCAGAACCGTACGTGGTTTGCTGCAGTCCAAGTCGAAAAACGCATGATGTTTATTATTTTGACCCTGATCGTTGCAGTGGCCGCCTTTAACTTGGTGAGCACTTTGGTGATGACGGTCACAGACAAGCGGGCAGACATCGCCATCTTGCGCACCCTGGGCGCCAGTCCTGCCAGCATCATGGGGATTTTTATGGTTCAAGGGGCGATGGTGGGAGTGATCGGTACTTTGGCCGGACTTGTCTTGGGCTTAGGCGTTGCTTTGAATATTGATGTGATCGTTCCGGGCTTGGAGCATTTGCTTGGAGCGAGCTTCTTGCCCCAAGATATTTACCTCATCAGTCGCATGCCGAGCGACCCGCAACAGGCCGATATCGTGCCTGTGGCGGTAATCAGTTTATTGATGGCATTTGTAGCGACCCTTTACCCGAGCTGGCGTGCCTCGCAAGTGAATCCTGCCGAGGCCTTGCGCTATGAATAAATCCACGAACATTTTGTTGGAATGCAAGGGCTTAACCAAGCGTTTTGTTGAAGGCCGCTTGGATGTCTCCGTCTTGCAAGGGGTAGATTTGCAAGTGCAGCGCGGAGAAACGCTGGCGATTGTAGGAAGCTCAGGCTCCGGAAAAAGTACCTTGCTACATTTGCTTGGGGGTTTAGACGCACCTACCAGCGGAAGCGTCACTTTGTGTGGCAACAAACTCGCGGGGCTGGATGCCGCAGCGCAAGGGCGCCTTCGCAACGCCCATCTCGGTTTTGTGTACCAGTTCCATCACCTGCTTCCAGAATTCAGTGCCTTAGAAAACGTAGCTATGCCCCTGACCATTCGCCGAATGGACGCGGGCCAAGCAAAGGCCCAAGCGCAAAGAATGCTCGAAAGCGTAGGATTGTCAGGTCGCATGCACCACCGCCCGTCAGAACTCTCTGGCGGTGAGCGCCAGCGCGTGGCGA